>JANWZQ010000175.1 GCA_025054835.1 Chthonomonadaceae bacterium | reverse complement strand
GGCCAACGGCCACAGGGAAAACGGCTACCGCCATTGCGCTTGCCTCCTCTCTGAATGGAGAGATCGTTAACGCGGACTCCATGCAGGTGTACCGGGGCATGGATATTGGCACCGCCAAGCCAACTCCGGACGAGCAACGTGCTGTTCCGTTCCACTTGCTGGATGTAGTGTCCCCGGACTACCCGTTCAGTGTGGCGGAGTGGAAAGTTCGGGCGGAGCATGCCATCGCAGATATCGCCGCCCGCGGGCGCCGTCCCATCATCTGTGGGGGCACGGGTATGTACATCCGGGCATTGCTTTATGACTGGTCGCTTGCGGAAACACCTGCTGATGCAACAGTCCGCAGGCAACTGGAGATGCAGGCCCGGCAGGAAGGCACCCGGCTTCTGTATGCTAGACTGCAAGAAGTTGATCCGGTTACTGCGCAGCGCCTCCACCCCAATGATGCCGTGCGCATCATCCGGGCCCTGGAGGTGTTTATGGTCACGGGCAAGCCGCTCTCGTTCTATCGAGAACGCGATACACGCACGTGGCCTTCCCGCCAGGCAGTTCACATTGGCCTGACAATGCCACGCGCATTGCTTTACCGTCGGATCGAGGAGCGTGCGGACCGGATGATCCAGTCCGGATGGGTCGCCGAGGTGCAACACCTTCTGGACCAGGGATACACACCCGATCTTGCCCCGATGCAGAGTCTCGGATACAAGGAGATTGTCCAGCACCTGCAGGGCGCAATGGATCTCGACACGGCAATCGCGTGCATCAAGCAAAACACGCGGCGCTTCGCGAAAAGGCAGATGACCTGGTTTCGGGCAGATCCTCATATTACCTGGTTCGACGTCACGGATCTTGCCCCGCAGAGCATAGTCGAACGCCTGTGCGCTTTCATCCATTCAAGCGGTTGCCCCTCGGCAGGACGCACCACAGGTTCACCTGCCGGGTAGTTCTTTGTGGTTCTGTGTTTTTTTGATCTTGTCCCTACATTTTCGACAGGGGGATTCGGCCATGAACAAACCGCAGTTGAACCTGCAAGACATCTTTCTGAACCAGGTGCGCAAAGAGAACATCGGTGTGACCATTTATCTCATCGGCGGAGTGCAGTTACGTGGTGTGGTGCGCGGATTCGATGCATTCACGATCCTTCTGGATTCGGTGGGCAAACCCACGCAACTGGTCTACAAACATGCCGTTACTTCGATTGTGCCATCACGGCCGGTGTCGAACTTCTATCAGGAGTCGCACCGCGAAGGGTCCGCAGAACGTGCAGAACGGGAGCACCGCGAGCACCGCGAATCACGGTCTGCTGTGAATACAGGGAGTTCTCCTTCCTCCTGATTGCACCAGTGCAGAGTCCCCCGTTTTTCCGATGGTTGTGATCGACACGCATGCACAGGCACGGAGGCAACGGTGAAATTTACCAAGATGCATGGGATCGGCAACGATTTCATCGTTGTGAACACCCTGCAGGAGAACCTGCCCGAAGAGCGTCTTCCAGAGATCAGTCGTCGCCTGAACGACCGCAAATTTGGCATCGGTGGCGACGGATTGATCCTTGTCGCACCATCCCGGATCGCAGACTTCAAGATGCGCATGTTCAATCCAGATGGCAGCGAGTCGGAGATGTGCGGCAACGGGATCCGCTGTTTCGCCCGGTATGTGTATGACCGTCAGCTGACAGGCAGCACGCAGATCAAGATCGAGACGCTGGCCGGGGTGAAAATCGTCCGATTACTGCTACAAGGAGGCAGGGTCAATGCAGTGCGCGTGGATATGGGCGCCCCCCGCCTGCTGCGTTCCGAAATCCCGATGCGCGGTGAAGATAACACGCAGGTAATCCGCGAGCCGTTGAAGATCGAAGGACAGAAGTTCGAGATCACCGCAGTGTCCATGGGCAACCCGCATGTGATCATTTTCGAGGACAATCTGGAGAACTTTCCGGTTGCCAAGTGGGGGCCACTGATCGAGAACCACCGGTCGTTCCCCGAGCGGACCAACGTGCACTTTGTGAAGGTGTGCAGTCCCGGCGAAGTCGTGATCCGCACCTGGGAACGCGGTGCCGGTGAGACGCTAGCGTGTGGCACCGGGGCCTGCGCTACTGTGGTCGCGTGCGTACTCAACAACCGCACCGGGCGCCTCGTGGAAGCACATTTACCCGGAGGCGACCTGCGGATCGAGTGGACAGGCGATAATCGTGTGCTGATGACTGGCCCGGCCGAGGAAGTCTTCGAAGGAACTATCTCTCTCTAGCGTTTTCTCCAGAGGAAAGCGAGTGCAATGGCCATGGAGCAGTTTGTCATCGGTGTGGATGTCGGTACCGGCAGCGCACGTGCTGGATTGTTCACCCCGCAGGGTCAGATGCTGGCCGCCGGCTCGTATCCCATACAGCTCTGGAACCCGCGCCCCGAGTACTTTGAGCAATCCTCGGAGGACATCTGGCAGGCTGTCAGCATCTCCATTCGAGAGGCTCTGGCCAGAGCTGGCGTGAGCAAAGAAAACGTTGTGGGCATTGGCTACGACGCGACCTGCTCCCTGGTGGTTCTGGATCGAAACGATCGTCCGCTGGCAGTCAACCCGGAAGGAGACAACACGCGCAACATTATCGTGTGGATGGATCATCGCGCCCTGCAGGAGACCGAGGAGATCAACTCGGGCGAGCACGCTGTGCTCCGCTACGTCGGCGGGCGGTTGTCGCCGGAGATGCAGTCTCCCAAGCTGAAGTGGCTGAAATCGCACCTGCCTCAGACGTGGCAACAGGCCGGCAAGTTTCTCGATCTGGCAGACTATCTGACCTACCGCTCTACCGGTTTCGATGCGCGCAGCCTCTGCACCGTCGTCTGCAAGTGGGCCTATCTGGGTCACGAGGCGCGCTGGGATCGAGACTACTTCCGTGTGATCGGGCTCGATGACCTGTTCGAAGGGGGCCGTGTGGTGGACGATGTGCGTCCCATGGGCACGTATCTGGGCCGGCTCACTCCGCAGGCGGCGTCCGAACTGGGCCTGACAACGGAATGCGCTGTGGGCATCGGGATCATCGACGCGCATGCCGGTGGACTCGGGGTGCTGGGTGCCGTGTGGCAGGATGCCCCGGAACGGGACCTCGCGCAACTGGAAACCACGCTCGCCCTGATCGGGGGAACGAGCAACTGCCACATGGCGGTGTCCCGTGAACCGCGATTTATTGATGGGATCTGGGGGCCCTACTATGGGGCGATGGTGCCCGGGATGTGGCTCACAGAGGGTGGACAGAGTTGCGCGGGAAGTGCAATCGATCATGTGATCGCCGATCATGCCAACGCCCCTCTGTTGCGTGAGGCAGCGCAGTCGCAGGGAGTTACGGTCTATCAGATACTCAATCAGGAAATCGAGCGTCTGCGCCAGGCAGCCGGTCACCCTTACTCCGCCTTGTTAACCCGGGACATCCATGTTCTGGGGGATTTTCTGGGCAATCGCTCCCCGTATGCAGACCCGCATGTCCGCGGCATCGTCGATGGTATCACGCTGGACACGTCCATCACCTCGCAGGCGCTACGCTACTACGCCACCCTGCAGGCGGTCGCCTACGGCACGCGAGACATCGTGCGAGCGATGAATGAGGCGGGTTATCGGATTGATAGCATGTTCGTGACCGGCGGTGGTACCCGGAATCCGTTGTGGCTTCAGGAGCATGCGGATGCGACCGGTCTGACGCTGATCCTGCCTCAAGAGCAGGAGGCAGTGCTGCTGGGATCAGCCATTCTTGCGGCTACGGCCGCACAGCTCTACCCGGACATTCCGGCGGCCATGCAGGCAATGAGCCGTAAAGGCCGCGTGGTGCAACCGAACCCGGAGACCCGGGCTTTCCACGACGCCAAATTCGCGCTCTTCCGGGAGATGTACCGGGAGCAGGCGCAACGACGCCGGGCGATGTCTCATTTCTGAGTTGGAGCGCTCTGTGCCACCAGTGATCATAACCACGTGGAAATTTGGCCTCGCCGCAGCGCACACCGGGTGGGAGTTGCTGGCGCAGGGCGCCCATGCCCTGGATGCGATTGAGAAAGCGGCCAATGTGACCGAGCTCGATCCAGAAGTCACCTCGGTCGGGTACGGGGGCCTACCCAATCGAGAAGGTGTGGTGGAGCTGGATGCCGCGATCATGGACGGAGCCACGCACGCCGCAGGCGCAGTAGCCGCACTGACCGGGATCAAGACCCCCATCTCCGTGGCGCGGCTGGTGATGGAACGTACCCCCCACACCATGCTGGCTGGAGACAACGCAAAGCGTTTTGCCCTCGCCAACGGGTTCGTGGAGGAAGATCTGCTCACCCCGCAATCTCTCGCACGCTGGGAAGCGTATCGCAGAGCGCAAAGCGCATCCGGCCCCGACGTCGCTCATTTTGATGACCTGCCAGAAACGCACGACACCATCGGGCTGTGCGCCCTGGATCGTTACGGGGATCTCGCTGCAGGGTGCACGACCAGTGGACTGGCATGGAAGTGGCCCGGACGTGTGGGGGACTCTCCGATCATCGGATCTGGCCTTTATGTGGACAATGCGGTAGGGGCAGCTGCAGCTACCGGACATGGCGATGAGATGATGCGCGCCTGTATCAGCTTCCGCGCGGTCACCCTGATGGAGCAGGGGCTCACTCCACAGCAGGCCTGTATTGAGGCATTGCGCTACCTGATGCGCAAGCGGCCTCCAGAGCGTTGCGGTCTCTACGGTGCAGCAATTATCGCGCTGCGCCGGGACGGTGTGTTTGGTGCCGCGGCCACATGTTCCGGATTCCATGCGCCGAACCGGCTCTGGCAGTGGGCTGTCGCCTCCGAACAGGGGGTTCAGCTTCTTGAGGGAGTATACGTAACGCCGGATACAGTTCTGCCAGCCCTCTCCTCCTGAGCTCTATTCCTGCCAGACGCACTGTCGGCCCAGTAGCTTCTCAAGCGCCTGCCGCAGAGGTTCTGTGTACTCCGCCCACAGAGGAGTGCGCACAATGTGTAGACGCTTTCCCTCCGCAACGTGCAGGTAGACCTCCGCCGCATTACCGTTGCCCCGATATTGCTCCACGGTCTCTTTCACCAGCCGTATTGCATCCCGCTTGCTGGGATCGATGCGAATTACGATCTTTCGCGGCCTGTCGCCGTTACCACCGGGGTTCGCCTCCAGCACACTGAGATGCTCGGCCAGTATTTCCACGATATGCCCCCCCTCTTCATCATCCCGCACACGCTCCCGATGGCTCGTCTTCCCTCTGAGCAGCACGATGCGGTCTTTCACCAGCAGTTGCCCGTACTGCGCAAAAC
The DNA here is from genome assembly GCA_025054835.1 of Chthonomonadaceae bacterium. Taxonomy (GTDB): domain Bacteria; phylum Armatimonadota; class Chthonomonadetes; order Chthonomonadales; family Chthonomonadaceae; genus JANWZQ01. The sequence continues at coordinate 7,380 of JANWZQ010000175.1, read as the reverse complement.
TGGAGGGAAACATGGTACAGGACACAGTGCCGGTCATATCCTCCAGGGTGAAGAAGGCCATCTGCTCACCGCTCTTTTTGGAAGTGAAGGGCTTGACCGCGGTGACGATACCACCGAGCGTGACATCGGCATGATCTGGCATTTCGGACAGGGATGCGATCGGCGTGACATTCTTGCGTGCAAGGGCTCTCTGATGTTCCAGCAACGGATGTCCGGTCAGGTACAACCCCAGCAGGTCGCGTTCAAATGCTAGCAGCTGGTCACGGGGATAGTCCGGGATCTGTGGTACGGGAATTGCCTGTTGCTGTTGGGCGCTCTCATCCTCGCCAAACATGTCCGCCAGTGATTGTTGCCCGATCCTGCTGTCTCTGAGGGCTTTGCTGGCGCTCTGGAGACATTCATCCAGCATGTGCATCAGGGCCCGCCGATTACTGTGGCCGGGTAGCGACTGGAAAGCACCACTCTGGATGAGCGCTTCTATGGTGCTGCGAGAGACGCCCCCTTCGTATTCCATTACCCGCTGACAGAAGTCCATCAAATGCGTGAACGGCCCTCCGTGGGCGCGCGCGCGCAGGATCACTTCCACAGCAGTTCTACCCACGTTCTTGATTCCAGCCAGACCGAAGCGAATTCCCGTTGCCCTTCCTTCCTCGGTAGCCACGGTGAAGTCTGCCTCACTCAGGTTGATGTCCGGTGGGAGCACCGGGATCTTCATGCGCCGGCACTCCTCCATACAGGTGACCAGTTTTTCGCTCTTCTCAATGTAGCAGGCCATGAGCGCGGCCATGTACTCCACCGGATAGTTCGCTTTTAAATAGGCTGTCTGGTAGGCGACCATGGCGTAACAGACGGCATGCGCTTTGTTGAATGCGTAGCCGGCAAAGGGCTCCATAAGGTCGAAAATCTCGTTGGCCTTTTTCTCGGAGATCCCTCTCTCGGCGGCGCCACGGATGAAGTTTTCCCGCTGCTTGACCATCTCTTCTTTCTTCTTCTTGCCCATGGCGCGCCGCAGGATGTCGGCCTGCCCCAGAGTGTATCCGGCGATGATCCGTGCAATCTGCATCACCTGATCCTGATACACAATAACGCCGTAAGTCTCCTTGAGTACTTCTTCCAGAGAGGGATGAGGATAGACGATGGGCTCGAGACCATGCTTGCAACGCACGAACTGGGGAATGTGTGCCATGGGCCCGGGCCGGTAGAGGGCCACCATCGCTGCGAGGTCGCGCACGCTGCTCGGTTTCAATTCCTGAATGTACCGGCGCATCTGCGGGGACTCGAGTTGAAACACGCCCACGCACTCCCCGTTTCCCAGCAATTCGAATGTGCGCGCATCATCCAGCGGGAATTTACGTGGGTCGAGCTTCTTCCCGGTAGTCTTCTCAATGTTGCGCACGGCCTGCCCCAGAATGGACAGGTTGATCAGGCCCAGAAAGTCCATTTTCAACAGGCCGATCTTCTCCAGAGTGCCAGCCACATACTGCGTGACGAAGCCACCGTCGGCAGAACGGGTGAGAGGCGTGTATTCGACCAGAGGATCGTGCGAGATGATCACCCCCGCAGCATGTACCGATGCGTGCCGTGAAATCCCCTCCAGACGCCGCGCCGTATCGATCAGTTTGCGCGCTCGCTCGTCGCGCACGTAAGCGTTCTTGAACTCCGCCACGGTCTCCAGAGTCCTTGAGATCGTCATACCAACCGGTAGCGTGGGCACCATTTTGGTCAATCGGTCCACTTCCGAAGCAGGCATCCCCAGAGCCCGTCCAGCGTCCTTGAGTGCTGCTCGGGCCGCCAGCGTCCCGAATGTGATGATCTGAGCCACACGCGCTTCCAGAACATCCTCGTCCTGTTTCGGGCTGTACTTCTTCGTGACGTACTCGATCACTTCGGCCCGCCGCGCATCCTCGAAGTCCATATCCACATCCGGCATCTGCACACGCTCCGGGTTGAGGAAGCGCTCGAAGGTAAGCCCGTACTCCACCGGATCGATATCTGTGATACCGATCAGATAAGACACGAAACACCCTGCTGCCGAGCCACGCACGCCATAAAAGATCCCGCGCTTTGCCGCGAACTGCGCGAAGTCCCGCACAATCAGGATGTACTGCGCGAAACCGGTCTTCTCGATGATCCCGAGCTCATACTCCATACGCTCCACACACACCGGGGGTGGGTTCTCGCCGAACTTCTGCCGCAGTCCTTCCTCGGCCAGATGACGCAGGTAGGTCTGCGGGGTAAATCCATCCGGGATCCCCGGCGACGGCAGCGGGCATCGGCCGAACTCCAGCTCCACATTGCACCGCTCCGCAATCCCCAGCGTGTTCTCAATCGCCCCCGGCACCTTCCCGAAGAGCTGTTTCATCTCTTCAGCTGTCTTCAGGTAGAACTCCTTGGTAGCGTAGCGCAGTCGATCCGGGTCATTTACCGTCGTACCGGTTCCGATACAGAGGAGAATATCATGCGCATCTGCGTCTCCTGCAGTCAGATAATGCACATCGTTAGAACAGATAACCGGCAATCCCAGTTCCCGGGCCATTCGGAGCAGGTACTCGTTGCACTCCACCTGCTCTGGCAGGTTATGGTTCTGAAGTTCCACATAGTAGTTCTCCCTGCCGAACAGGTCACGATATTCCGCAGCCCGATTGCGAGCCGTTTCGTAGTCTCCCCGCAGAAGATGCGCGTTGATCTCACTTCCCAGGCAGGCAGTCGTTGCGATCAGGCCCTCATGGTACTTTTCCAGCAACTCGCGGTCGATCCGGGGCTTGTAGTAAAAGCCTTCCAGCGCAGCAATAGTGGCCAGCTTGAGCAGATTTTTGTACCCGGTCAGATCCCGGGCCAGCAGCACCATATGATAGGCCGCACTGTCCAGACGGGGATCCCGGTCTGTGCGACGCCGCGGCGCAACGTAGGCCTCAATGCCAAGGATCGGCTTCACCCCGGCAGCTTTGCACTTCGAATAGAAATCGGCAACGCCGTACATCACGCCGTGATCGGTCATCGCCAGAGCAGGCATGCCCAGCTCGGCCGCGCGGGCTACCAGAGGATCCAGCCGGTTAGCGCCATCCAGAAGACTGTATTCGGAGTGGCAATGCAGATGTACAAAATCGCTACTGTCGGACATGTCGATTACTGCCCTGTAAGGGGATTGCGGGGCCGATGCCTCTATTTAGACACCGAAACAAAAAGAAGACACTAGATTTAGCGGTCGTAGTTATTGTACATCGGACTGTGACCCGGTAAAAAGCAGACATACTTTTACTCTTGCGGGAAACACTTTCCTTCCCGTTGCAGAACCTCTGTCAGGCTGTTGTGTACACCCCCTTGACAATCAGATCGAAACCATGCAGCATATCGGCGAAACCCGATATGTTTGAAGAAGCATGCAGGACTTGTCAACCCTCGACGCAAGGGGAAATGGGTTTACTACGCCATCAATCCCGCACAGAACCCCCTGCTGGAAGTCCTCTTCAACTCGTTTCAAGCAGGCCTGGATGCTGATGAGCAGCTGCAACAAGATGCGGAGCGCCTGCAAAGGCGACTGGAAATACGGGTAGATGGCTTCTGCACCCTCGGATTCAACCAGTTAGAAACGCCATCCGAAGGAGACAAAAACTCATGAGGTCTATTCTGATCCTGGTCACGCTGCTCGAAGCCGCGGCCATCACCTCTGCGCTCCCGGAACATGCCACGACCATTCGGGCAAAAGTAGCCACGTCCCGGGTAGCCAGAACCAGCGCACCCTCTGCTGAAACACACCGGGCAACTCGCCCGAATGGCCGGAAAAAGCAGTCAGTGCTCAGGTCTGTATGCCCTCCATGCATCGAGTGTCCACCATTGCCAGAGTGTCCTCCCTGCGAGGAGTGCCCTTAGTCCCCACAGGGAAGGTACTCGCAGAAGTACCAGCATACTTCCCTTCTCATTACCCTCTCTGCCGGGTAACAGACTGGCAGAGAGGGAAGTTCCCGGGGTAAACTATGGAGCGTCGCTTCATGACAGGGAATACCAGGCGTTAGAGGCATTGCAACAGTGCCAAGGGCAGCTTTCACCACGCTGGGGTGTAAAGTCAATCAATACGAGACGCAACGCATACTCGATGACTTCGAGGCGCGCGGGTTCACCATCACGGAGTTCACGGAACCAGCAGACATTTACGTGGTGAACACCTGCTCGGTCACGCAGGCTGCAGAGCGCAAATCACGTCAGATCGTCCGCAAAATCGCTCGCCAGAACCCGGACGCCATTGTGGTCATGACCGGGTGCTACGGCGAGATGGCGCGCATCAAAGGAGAAGCGATCGAGGAAGCTGCACTGATTGTTCCGAACCATCAGAAGATGGACACGCTCGCGCATGTCCTGCGCACCTTCCCGCACCTCGCGCAGGACCTGCCTGCAACGCCTCCAGAACAGGTCCTTCGCAACCGCGCCGTTCGTCGCACGCGAGCGACCATTAAAGTGCAGGACGGGTGCAACGTGTTCTGTGCATTCTGTTCCATCCCCTATACCCGCCCTTACATGCGCTCACGCCCGCTCGACGAAGTTATCGCTGAGGCAGAGCGCTATGCCGCAGAGGGCTATCGAGAGATCGTGGTCACAGGAGTGCTGGTTGGTGCCTACGGTCAGGATGGCTTTCAACCGCAGCCGGGCCATGCGCTCCCGCGTCTGCCCGCTCCGGAACCGCACCCGCATCAACCCGATCTGCCCGCATTGCTCCTGCGCCTCGCGCAGGTACCGGGTATTGAACGTGTACGGCTCTCCTCCATCGAGCCCACTCAGGTCACGGACCGCCTGATCGATGCATTCGCTTCCGAACCACGGCTCTGCCCGCACCTGCACATTCCCCTGCAGAGTGGAGATACAGGTGTTCTGCGCGCCATGAACCGCCCTTACGACCAGCAATTCTATCTGGAGCGCTGCTGGACCGCCCGGAAGCGCATCCCGGACCTCGCCATAACCACCGACATCATGGTAGGCTTCCCGGGCGAGGACCGTGCAGCTTTCGAAAACACCTGTGCGGTCGTGCGCGAGGTCGGCTTCGCCCGTGCGCACCTGTTTCGCTACTCCCCCCGTCCCAACACGCCCGCTGCCACAATGGGCAATCAGGTGCCAGATCTGGAAAAAGAGGAACGTAGCCGCGCGTTAGCCGAGCTCTGCCGGCAAACACAGCAGCAATTCATTCGCAGATTTCTGGGGCGTACCCTTCCCGTTCTGGTAGAAGGGCGCACCGATCGAATTTCAGCAGAAACCGTGGATACTTCCGACAATGTGCCCCACACCGTCGCGCCATCACATCCCGGGGCACTTCCCTCGCAGACACCTGCCGCCTTGCTCACCGGTTACACCGGGAACTACATCCGTGTGCAGTTCACCGGTGGATCTCACCTGATCGGCCGAATCGTCCCGGTGCATCTGATCGAGCCAACTTCGGATGGAGCGATCGGAGAAGTCGGGGGCGTGCACGCTGTTCTGGACGATCCTCTCACAGTAGACGTAATTCCTCTCGCAACGAGAGAGTAGACCCGTAAAAAGGATATCGGCTCCTCTTGAGGAGGAGCCGATATCTGGTGTAGAGTTCACAGAGCTCTCTACTGCACCCTTATCTACCATCCATGCCCGGAGGAGCGCCAGATGCCGACGAACCGCCCTGCAATTCGCCCTCCTTACCTTCAGGTGGAGGTACCGCACTGCCTCCACCGGGCGCCGGGATGTCCTCCCCTGCTTTCCCCTTGCTCTGGCTCAGGTCGCCAAGGTCCCCCACCACACGCTCGCGTGGCCCGAAAGCGTTGACCCCGGACCAGATCGCCAGGCCGACGGCCACAATAGCCACAAGGATCACAAGGATCTTTTTTGTCTGTTCCGACATGCAACACTCCTGATCCGTTCCTTGATCTGCCTGCGACCCGGCAGATCATCGGAACATCACTTGTACTGGGCATCCCAGTGCAACAGATTGCGATTCGACTGTCCGGCTGCCCGCCGGGCCGCAATGGACGCCGCATCCCAGGGCAGCACCATGATGTCTTGCTGGCGCAACGCCTTGGCATGACCATCCACAAAGCCGTAGTTGCTGAACAGGTTATGCGCACCAATAGACATGCGCGCCGCGCCCGGCTTGGAGCTGCACCACGTGAAGCTCAGCATATTGGGGTAAAGCGGCAGGGTGCGTACGCCACGCACGTCCCATCGCCAGTACGCGAACCCCTCGGAGTACGAGGCCGTCGTCCAGAGCTCGAACATACTGATGGTCTCAGCAGGAGCTCCAACCTCTGCCAACGTCTTCGAAACCTGCGTCGCGTAGTACGCGTGCAACCCGAAGGTGTTCTCCAGCTCCCACTGCCCACTCTGGTAGTGCGTGAACGAATAGCTGATAGGCACTCCAAAAGAGTCATCACAGTCGTCACGCGGGATCGAGTCGCTCGGGCACTTCCACACCTGCTCGTTCCTCACGTAGGGTGCCAGCGAATCCTGAATGCCCCAGGCCCACTTGATGCCCTGTGCAGTGAAGGGCAGGTTGCGGATCTTCGGCAACATCTCGTCATAGTCCTGCGTGTACATCTGCTCCGCAGTCAGGATCTGCTTGACGTTAGACAGACAGGCGGTCTGCCGCGCCTTCTCGCGGGCTTGCGCAAAAACCGGGAACAGAATGGCGGCCAGGATAGCGATAATAGCGATAACCACAAGTAGCTCGATGAGCGTGAAAGCACGTTGCTTTCGCATGGCTCTCTCCTTTTCTAACAGGAATGGGACGCGTAGCAGGAAGACTGCGAGCCCCTTGGCAGCAGATGATGATCGGGATACGTCAGGTGAGGATTTCAGGGTTATTGTAGCAGACATACGGTCGGAATGCAATGCCCTGCTGCCTGTCTGAAAGCCGAGTCCCCGCAAAACGCCGTATATACGCTGGACAGCACGTTCCGGAGCGTTACAAAGAGTATCCTCTACCCCTCAAGAAGCAAGACCTCAGGATCTTCGATCAACTCCTTGACACGGACCAGAAATCGCACGGCGTCGTTGCCATCCACAATCCGATGGTCGTAAGAGAGCGCAACGTACATCATAGGGCGGATCACGATCTCACCGCCTGCGACAACAGGGCGTTCCTGGATCTTGTGCATACCCAGAATGCCAACCTGCGGGAAATTCAGAATTGGCGTCGACATCAACGAACCGAAAACACCTCCATTCGTGATGGTGAACGTGCCCCCCTGTAGCTCACTCAGAGTCAGCTTGTTCTCACGAGCTCGTGTGGCCAGATCCGCAATCTCCTTCTCAATTTCTGCAAACGTCTTGCGATCGGCATCACGTACTACCGGAACCACCAGCCCATCCTCAACCCCGACCGCGATCCCGATATCGTAGTACCGTTTCAGGATAATCTCGTTA
>JANWZQ010000112.1 GCA_025054835.1 Chthonomonadaceae bacterium | reverse complement strand
CATGTGCGGATAGAAAGAGGGTAATGGCGCCCTGCGATGCATAGAGCAGAGAGACCGAGCGGGTCAGGTAGAGCAGAGTACGCGCCGGAGGTAAGGGCTCTCCGGTCAGGTAGCGGTTGACAGCGTTCATGGTTTCGAACGGCAGGAACAGGGTAGGCAATGCCAGGAGCATCATGATCCCGGCGAAGCGCAGCACCATCTGTAGCATGCGTTCTGCGTTCAGAGGTCTGGCCATGGGTCACCGGAAATGGAGTCCGAAGGAAACACTGACAATGCGCAACCAGTTTCGTCCCGCGGGCGATAGCAGGAAGACCGCGACCAGAGGGCTTGCTGCGGCACACAGCATCAATCCGACTTCCCATAATCGCAGGTGGCGGCGTTCCCAGAGGCGGGCGATGCCCTTTGCATCTACCAGTTTCGACCCGATACGCAGGCGTGTCAGGAAAGTGCTGGCCATGCCGTTGCGTCCCTTGTCCAGAAACTCCTCCAGAGAGAAGTGCGTTCCAACGGCCACGATAACGCGCGCACCGAGCGCATCTGCCAGCAGCATGGCAGCATCCTCGCTGGTGCCGCGCACTGCGAACACCCGGGCGTCCAGACCGAGCTCTTTCAGACGAGCCAGACCCGGCGCATCCTTCCGATCCTCGCGCGCATACCCGTGCACGACCAGTTCAGCACCGCAACGGAGTGCGGCATCACTGACACTGTCCATGTCCCCGAGAATGATATGGGGTCTCAGGCGGGCTTCCAGCAGGGCATCCGCGCCACCATCCACGGCAATGATCACCGGGCGTGCGTCCCGAAGGTAGTCGTTGAGCATGGCCAGGTCTTCCCGGTAGCCCTCCCCGCGGACCACAATCAGCACATGCTGCCCGGCGATGCGCGTCTTCAGCTCCGGTACGTCCAGTTCCTCATGCAGGAGGGATTTTTCCTGGCTCAGGTAATCGAGCGTGTTTCTGGCGAAGCGGTCCAGTTCCTCGCTCAGATTGGCGCGCGCTGCTTCCATCAGCTCCTGCACGCGTGAGTACGTCAGGCGTTCTCCCTGGATACAGTCGCCTGTGCGCAGACGCAGGGTATTGTCCTGAAGCACTGCGATGGCACCGTCGGGGACGCGTTCGAAGGCTGCGTCGCCCGCGCGATCCAGCAGGGGAATGCCCGCTTCCAGTAGGAGCAGAGGACCTCGATTGGGGTATCTGCCCGAGATAGAAGCCGCCGCATTCACAACAGCGGCAACACCACAGTCGCGCAGGGCACGCGCCGCGGTGACGTCCAGATCCGTATGATGGATCAGGGCAATGTCACCCGGGCGGAGACGCTTGCACAGATTTTTGGTACGCCGGTCTTTCAGAACCCGGTGCGGGCCGGTAGCTACCATGATTGCGTATTATGTCGGCAATGGAATCGGGTTGTCAATCCGGGGATGTGGCGCTTGCATGCGCGAGTTTCGCCCGGTTTCGACTTCTTTCTGGTACAATGGGGACTACGTGAGTTTCAGAAATGCCGTTTCAACAGGCACAGAACGATGGACACGATCCGGATCCAGGGACTGGAGTTCTACGCCTACCACGGCGCGTCTGATGCGGAGCAGCGCGTCGGACACAGGTACCGTGTAGACGTCTGGTTGGGGGTGGATACGCATCGGGCCAGCCAGACCGACGCAGTGGAGGACACGGTGTGCTACGCCGAAGTGGCGCACTGCCTGCTGCAGGTTGGTACAGAGCGCCGCTATCACCTGCTCGAGGCGCTTGCCGCACGTATGAGTGACGTCATTCTTACCCGCTTCCCGGCGGTGCTGTCCGTACGCCTGTCCGTGCAGAAGATTGCTCCGCCGATCGATGCAGTGATTGGCAGTGTGGGCGTGGAGATCTATCGAGAACGGGTCTGAGATCTTTTCAAGAACAGACTTCTGCTGATCCGTTGCACGCTGCTGTCATTCTGTCGAAGCGCAACGTATATTCGAATGATACTCTGGACAACTTTCCAGAGCAGCTGTAGATCCGCATATGCGGGCGTTGTCAACATCCCCGTCTGCCATGCAGACTGCACGCCCGAAGGAGAAACGTTCCATGTGGCAGAGACCGCTTCCCCCGGATATTGTCCGGCTCTCGCCGGAAGAGACCGATGCGCGCATCGCGACGGCGCGCCGATGCCTTGGCAGTGACCTGCTGGTTCTGGGGCATCACTACCAGCGTGATGAGATTATCAAATGGGCTGATTTTCGTGGCGACAGCCTGAAGCTATCGCAGATTGCCGCGCAACACGCGCAGGTCCCATTCATCATTTTCTGCGGCGTTCACTTCATGGCCGAGTCCGCAGATATCCTCACCGGAGGCAAACAGACAGTCATCCTTCCCAATATGGGTGCCGGGTGCTCCATGGCCGATATGGCCAGTATCCGGCAGGTGGAAGAGTGCTGGCGGGACCTCGCCACTGCAGTGGATACCTCACGGATCATTCCGATCACCTATGTGAACTCAACGGCCGCGCTCAAAGCTTTCGTTGGAAGGCATGGCGGGGCTGCATGCACGTCTTCCAACGCGCGCAGGGTGATCGAGTGGGCTCTGGAGCGCGGGGACAAATTGTTGTTCTTTCCGGACCAGCATCTGGGGCGCAACACCGCGGTAGCGCTCGGTTTCGATCCGGAGGCGGATATGTTGCTCTGGGATCCACACCTGCCCTTCGGGGGTACGACCGTGGAAGCGGTACGTCAGAAGAAGATCCTGCTCTGGAAGGGGCACTGTTCGGTGCACGCCCGTTTTACCGTAGAGCAGATCCGGCAGGCGCGCGAGAACTACCCGGATGTTCGCATCATTGTACACCCTGAGTGCTCGCTGGATGTAGTGCGCGCCGCGGACATGAACGGATCTACCGAGTTTATCCTCAAGACCATTGCGGAGGCGCCCGCAGGCACGATCTGGGGGGTAGGCACAGAGATCAATCTGGTGAGCCGTCTGGCCCGGGAGCATCCCGATAAGACGATCTTCTGTCTGGATCCAGTCGTCTGTCCCTGTTCTACCATGTACCGGATCCACCCGCACTACCTGCTCTGGGCCATGGAGGCGTTGATGCGGGGAGAGGTGGTCAATCAGGTGCGGGTGCCACCGGAGGTCGCTGCTGACGCCCGGCTTGCCCTGGACCGGATGCTGCAGATGGGGCGCTCGGACTGACAGACCAGGACCTGGAACTTTCTGCATCCGTTCTGGCGAACGGAACGTCATACGGTGCAGGTTCTGCAACGCGCAGGATACTTGCGTACAGAGAGGAGACAAATCGTGTTCCAGTGGAAAGCCACTGCTGCTGTAGTGGGGGCCGTTGTGCTTGCGCTCATCCCGATGGGGCTGAGCAAGGCCTCGGGCGAGCAGAAAGGTACAGTGACCAGGACGCACGGTGCGATCCCGTGGCAGAAGGACTTTGAGCAAGCCCGTAAGATCGCCGCGAAACAGAACAAGCTGCTCATGGTGGACTTTTACGCCGAGTGGTGCGGGGCGTGCAAGATGATGCTGCAGACCACCTACAGGGATCGGCAGGTGGTGCGCCGCGCCAGCGATTTCGTGCCATTGCTGGTCAACGTGGATGTGGACGAGAAGCAGGCGAAAAAGCGGAAGACGCGCTCCCTCTCCGAGCAGTACCAGGTGGAGGGGATTCCTACAGTGATCTTCATGGACGCGAGAGGGCGTGTGATAGCCCGCGCCGAGGGGTATCTGGACGCCAGGGAGTTCCTGCAGCTGATGGAGCGGGCAAAAAACGGCAGGTCCTGAAGGGAACAGCTTCTCCACCGGTTGAGAACAGACACTCCGGAGAGGTCTCTCCTCCGGAGTGTCGTTTACATATCGCGCGGGTGCCGGGTCAGGGGCGTACGATCTGGAACAGCAGACTGTTACTGTACAGGCCAGTTGCTGGATCGTACAGCCGTATGCTGGCAGTTCCCGGTTGTGCGACGAGCGCCGCCGGAACTATTGCGCGCACCTCACCCGGGCTGACAAAGGTCGTGGAGAGGCTGATGCCGTTCCATTCAACGATCCGGCCGGCAGCCAGATGACTACCGTACACGGTGATCTGAAAGTCCGTTGCACGGTTTGCAGGCATGGAACCGGGGCTCAGCTCATGGAGCACACCCGACCGGTTGAACAGAATCCCCACGTCGTTGCCCCGGTTATGCGCTGTCACGATGTCCGGTTTGTTGTCCCCGTCAACGTCCACGGCAACAACAGCATGCGGAGCCATGCCTACCGGGTAGAAGCGTGCCGGTAGTAAGGTTCCGTTGCCAGTACCCAGGAAGACGCTCACGCGGTCCTCTGCGCTGTTAGGCGTCACAACGTCCAGGTGACCGTCCCGGTTCAGGTCCGCAATGCTGATCCCGTAGGGGAAGCCTCCACCGACGTAGCTGGCTGGTGTCTGGAAGGTGCCATTGCCGTTGCCCAGCAGCACCATGACCTCACGGCCAGCCCGGTTCGCGGTCACGATGTCCAGCTTCCCATCCGCATTCAGATCGGCAAGAGCCAGAGCGCCCGGGCCAAGGGGGAGGGTGATATTGCCGGGTGTCTGGAAGGTGCCATCGCCGTTGCCCGGCAGCACACTCAGGGTACGGCTGACATAGTTGGCAACCACCAGATCCTGCCGTCCGTCGCCATTCAGGTCTCCGGCCGCAATACCCAGAGGAGACACGCCGGTAGAGTAGGAGGCGGAAGCCCGGAAAGTGCCGTCGCCGTTGCCTGTTAGAATGCGGATCCCGCGCAGGGAGAGGTCTGTTACAGCCAGATCGTTGCGCCCATCGCCGTTGAAATCGGCGACCGCTACCGCGAACACCAATCCACCGATCGGAATAGAAACCGCGTTGAGGAAACTTCCATTTCCTGCGTTAAGGAGCAAACTCAGGTTGTTATTGCTGTAGTTGGCGGTCACGATGTCCGGGCGTCCGTCGCCGTTCAGGTCTCCGATAGCTACCGATTGGGGTTGCGTACCTACCGGGTGGTTCTGTGCCTCCTGGAAGGTGCCGTTGCTGTTGCCCCGCAACACACTGACAGAACCGCTACCATGATTGGCGACCACCAGATCTACGTTGGAGTCTCCATCCAGATGCCCCGCGACGACTGCCTGTGGGCCAGCGCCAGCACGATACTTCGGATACGCTGGAAAGGCGCCCGAACCCTCGTTGATGAGAGCCGTGATCTGATTGGCGCTTCTGTTGACGACAATGACGTCCGGACTGGGGCTCCCGATGAACTGCCCGATGACCAGAGCGACAGGCTGGGAGCCTGCAGGATAAGTCTCCTGTGCGCGCAGCTGACCGTTCCCGAGGCCAATCAGGACACTGATTGCATTCTCGCTTGCGTTGGCCGTCACAACATCTAGTGTCCCATCACCATTCAGATCGCTGACCTCCACTCCCGAAGGAGACACTCCGGTTGTGTAGGATGCGGGCGCCTGGAGCGTACCGTCGCCGTTGCCCGGCAGCACCAGCACACGGTGGGCCGTGCGAAGAGTCACGACAAGATCCTGCCTCCCATCGTGATTGAGGTCTCCTGCTGTGATGGCGCTCGGCCCGGAAGGAAGTGTAACGGGGGGCAGGCTGTGGAATGTGCCGTTTCCCTGCCCGAGCAGTACCGAGACGGTCATGCTCACCGCGTGGATGACTGCGAGATCGATCCGATTGTCATTGTTGAGATCTGTAGCGATAATGGCGGCAGGGGAAACTCCCGTGGCGTAGAGGGGGCCTGATGTGAACGTGCCGTTGCCGTTACCCATCAGGATCCGAATCCCACGGAAGGAGTAAGTGGTCACAGCCAGATCGTTTCTACCGTCCCGGTTGAAATCTGCAATGGCAACAGCGAACGGAAGGCCATCCGCCGTGAAATGTGTGGCTGTCTGAAACGTGCCGTTGCCGTTGCCCCGTAACACACTCAGATTCTGGCTCTGGTAGTTGGCGGTGATGATATCGATGTGGCCGTCACCGTTGATGTCGCCCAGCGCGACCGATTGCGGAGAGGTCCCTACAGGGTAGTGGAGAGCGTTGTGAAAGCCATTTCCATTGTTGCGTAGCACGCTAACAGTATTGCCCGCGGTGTTCGCAACCACTACATCCAGCCTGCCATCTCGATCCAGATCGGCTTGCGCGATAGGCTGTGGATTCTGACCTGTAGCGAAGCTGGTTTGAGATGGGAAGGAGAGTTGCGCCCGGGCGTGTGGCAGGGTTGCGGTGCTCAGGATGGTCAGGGCGAGTGACAGAAGTATCCTTCGCACCGTTGAAGCAGGGTGTGGTGTACAGAACATACATGGATCTCCTTACAAGATGATGTGTTCCGCATACACCCTTCAACAGTACAGCAGCGGTTCGGGGACGCGTGTACGTCTGCGGTTGTGTCTGTAGCCTGTTTGCTACTGAAACCGCAGCGTCGTTGCTGATCGAGAGATAAAACACAAACGTGCTGTGCACGTACAGGGGCAGAGACCTGTCTGTCGCGCGATACTACCTGTGAATGACAGGAGCCCGGAACAATGGTCTGGATGCTACTCCGGCCCGTTCAGGGTTCAGGATACAGGCGCACCTGCGAGCCGTCTTCGTGCCGGGAACTGAGGGATACTGCGAGAGGCACGGGGAAACGAGCAACCATTACCCATTATAACACAGTCGGTAGTCGCATGCAACGTCTGCACGAAAAAGCAGTTGCTTGCGGGACAACCAGTATATCAGTCGGCACCAGTGCGTTTAGGTGTCTACCAGACACAGTTTCATTATCGGTCAGGAGAAGGATGCATTGCAGAGCTTTAGAGGACTTCAAGAGCCATCTTCTGTGCCAGCTTGGCGCGCTGGGCAAACGTCATGAGGAGTTGCACTTCCTCACGGCGGAAGTTGCGAGGCTCGATGGTGTAGATTTCCAGCACTCCTACGGTACGACGACCGGCTTTAAGCGGAATGCCGAGGTAGGAGGTCAGGCGGTCGCGCCGGAGCCAGGTATGGTAGCGACTGCGCGGGTCGTCGTTCAGGTCCGGCAGAGCCAGTGACTGCCCGCGCTTTGCCACCCACCCTCCAAGTCCCATGCCCATCGGGATCTGCTCATCGGGAGGAGCAGCCGGCCGGAAATGGCTGGTAGCAACCAGCCGCAGCAAATTCTCCTCAACGCGGTAGAGCGCGCAGCGATCGGCCTGCATCATTTCGATGGTCAGGTCCGCGAGGAGTTGCGGCATGTCCTGCGCATCCAGTGCAGAGCCAATCGCATGCGCAACCCGTCGGAAGTACCTCCGGATCTCATGTGACTTGGCCCGTGCGTCCTGATAGAGGGTAGCGTTGTAGATAGCAACGGCAGCCTGATTGGCAATGGTATACAGCAGTTCCATCTCGGCTACTGTGAAGAGGCGTCGGCGGTTGCTCATCGCGTGGATCACGCCGATCACTTCCTCGCCTACCTGCATGGGTACACAGAGCGTGGAGGCTACCCCGAGGATGTGTATAGGCGAGGTGCGATTGCGCGCGTCTGCGGCCACATCGGAAACTGCCTGCGGGGTCTGCCACTCGAAAACCCATCCGGTGATCCCTTCGCCAATGCGAGGACGTACCTGTTGCAGGAGCGTCTCATCCACTCCGCGGCCCAGACGAGGGATCAAACGTCCCTCTTGCTTATCGTAGAGCAGGAGCGCGAACTTGTCCACGTGGAGCAGGTTGATCACGCTGTCGGCAACAAAGTTCAACACACGATCCAGGTGCAGGGTCGCGCTCACATGCTGGGAAAGGTCGTACAGTGCGGTCGCCTGCCGGGCCTGCTGTTGCGCATCCTCGTAGAGCCACGCGTTTTCGATAGCAATTCCAGCCTGCATGCCAACAGCGCCAAGCAGCTGCAGGTCTTCCGGGTTGTAGGCGTGTCTCTGCAGACTGGTGACCACAATCAGACCATGGGTCTCATCGCGACTGCGCACGGGAGCTAGCATGGCTGACAGCGCGCGCGCACGTTCGGAAAGGTTAATGAAGTCGGGTTCCTGATCGGTGTCTGAAATCAGGCGAGGCAGGCCACTGTCGAGCACCTGAGCGGGCAACCCGCGATCCGCCGGGAGCTGGATCTCGCGTTCCTCGTCGTTCAACCCCCGGTCTGCCGCGATGAAGAGGTGCGTATGGTCGTCGTTCAGCAGGAAGAGCACAGCCGTATGGTACTCTAGGTGGGTGCAAATTGCGGTGAGCACACTATCGAGTACCTGCTGTACGTTCAGGTTGCTGGCCACGGTCCGTGCGGCGTCATAGAGCACGGCCAGCTCACGAGCCTGCTGACGGGCAACGCGCGCCGTTTTATCGATTTTGCGCGCCAGCTGCACCAGATCCGCCAGCAACTTCAGGTCCGCGATGTCCTCCGCGTCGAACACGGGAACGGATGGCGTGCCCGCACCACCTCCCGCTTTGTTCATGGCCGCCAGGGCGCCAATGATCCGTTCCCCACGGAACACCGGGACGATCGCAGCAGAGTAGGCGTTGAACGCAGGGCGTCGGGTCTCCGGGGTGGAAAGTTCTGGCAGTGCAGGAGCCATCAGATGCAGCTGTGGGGTGGTATGCAGGGGCTGCTCTCTGTCGGCGGGAGGCGCAGAAACGGTTTGCGGGAAGAGAAAGGGTTCCCCGGTCTCCAGGACGCTTGCGGCAAGCGAGTCTGCGGACCGGACGCGCAGGCCAGCAATTTCCTCCGCGTTTTCACCTGCTGCGGCCGCAAAATCCAGCATTTCCCGGTCCGGAGCAAGCAGACAGAGAGCGGCACTGGCAGCGTTGGTGAGGCGTTGCGCTTCCTCCACGAGGATCTGCTGGACGTCTTCGGCAGGCAGTGGCGCGGCCAGGGCTTCGGACAGACGGTGAATGGCGGCGCGGAGTTGAGCCGCTCGGCTCATGGTCGCATCCCCTCCTCTGGACCATTTTCGCACAAATCGTAACCGGTGTCAAGCGCGTTTCACCGGAGCGGTCAGAGGTTGTGGTACGCACTGGGTGGTTCGTGGGGGGCTCTGAGCGGCGAAGCGTCCAGAGCTCTGGGCGCTTCGCCGGGAGGTGCTGTTATGATACGGGAAGACTGCTGCCTGCTACGCAATGG
>JANWZQ010000011.1 GCA_025054835.1 Chthonomonadaceae bacterium | reverse complement strand
CTTCCTGTTTACGGGCATTGTCGCAGGTTTTATTCTGCGTCAGGTAGTGCGCCGTATCAGTCACCGGGGAGCTCCTGCCACCCCGCGCCTCAACGCGCTGATCACCGCCATTGGCGTCTCGTTATTGCTGCAGAACGGGGGCATTCTTGTCTTCGGTTCCGAGAACAATTTCATTCCCAATGTGGTTCCTGAGAGGACTTTCGCACTTCCCGGGGGGATCCAGGTGGATAGCGGACGCACGACGATGCTCGTGCTGTCGCTGGTGCTCATGGCCGCATTGCGTTACATTGTGCTCCACACTCGCCGGGGCAAAGCCATGCGCGCGATCTCCCATGATATTGAGGCTGCCAAGCTGATGGGCATCGATACAGATCGTGTGATCTCCTTCACGTTCGCGCTCGGGGGAGCTCTGGCTGGCGCGGCAGGAGCCATGGTGGCGGCCCTGACCCACGTCAAGATCACACCGCTTTTCGGTGTTATGCCCGGCCTCAAGGCCTTTGTGGCGGCAGTCCTCGGCGGAGCGGGCAACATACCGGGCGCGGTAGCCGGAGGCGTGCTCATGGGGGTAGCGGAGACGTTCGTCGCGGCACACTACTCTACATTGCGCGACGCCATCGCTTTCGTCGTTCTGATTTTGATTTTACTGGTACGCCCGGCCGGTCTCTTTGGCCGCAGCGTGCCTGAAAAGGTGTAGCGGATGCGCTTCTGGGTGAATCGGTTGCTGGGTGTGACGGGTGCGCTGGCACTGTTGTACGCGATCAGCGTCTGGGCTACAGAGAACCTGCAGGAGTACTATTTCAAGGTCATTATTCTCTGCGGGATCTACATCATTCTCGCGGTTAGCCTGAACCTGGTGAACGGAATTACAGGCCAGTTCTCCATCGGACATGGCGGTTTCTACGCGGTTGGCGCTTATGTAGGTGCAGCGTGGACAGTTCTCTGGCAACCGGAAGCCGCCAGAGCGCTTCCTCTTTTACAGCTGAATACGCTTCACGGCCACATCGTCAACCTTCTCATTGCGCTGATGCTGGGGGCGTTTGCTGCAGGGTGTACGGGCTTTCTTGTCGGGTTGCCTTCGCTCCGTCTGCGTGGCGACTATCTGGCTATCGTGACTCTCGGTTTCGGAGAAGTGATCCGCGTGGTGCTGCTCAACATTGACGCAGTTGGAGGCGCTCGCGGATTGATCGGGATACCCTCGCTGGTTCAGTCAGGAAACCTGGGGTTCTTCTGGGTGTTTCTTTTTGTCGTTCTGTTGATCGCCATCTCGCGCAACTTGCTTCAGTCGAGCTACGGGCTTGCGTTTCTGGCCGTGCGCGAGGATGAGGTTGCTGCCGATGCGACGGGGGTGAACACCACCCGGGTCAAGGTCACCGCGTTCGTGCTTGCGGCCGTGTTTGCCGGGATTGCTGGCGTGCTATATGCTCACTTCTTCATTAACATTTCTCCCGACACATTTGATATGAACACTTCCATCATCATCACTACCATGGTTGTGCTCGGGGGCAGTGGTAGCATCACCGGATCTGTCCTCGCCGCTACCTTCCTCACCGCCATGCCAGAGCTCCTGCGGGACTTCAAGGAGTACCGGATGGTGATCTTCTCCACGCTGCTGATCCTGATTATGCTTACGCGACCGCAGGGGTTGTTCGGGCATGGTGAGCTGGGCTACGCGACTTTCCAGCGTCTCATCCGGTCTGGTAGGGGGAAGACACTGTGACAACCCGTTTGCTGGAAGTGAAACACGTGACCAAGCGTTTCGGTGGCCTCGCGGCAGTGAGCAGCATCAACATGGCGATCGATCGTGGCGAACTGGTAGGCCTTATCGGCCCGAATGGCGCCGGTAAGACGACCGTGTTCAACCTGTTAACCGGCGTCTACGTGCCAACAGAGGGAACCATCCACTTCGATGGGCGTCTGATGAACCGTTGCAAGCCCTATCAGATCGTGCGAGCAGGGATGGCGCGTACATTTCAGAACATACGCCTCTTCCGGCAACTCACAGCCCGGGACAACGTCAAGGTCGCCGCGCAACTGCGCTGTCGCTGTGGACTGATCTCCTCGCTGTGCCGCACCCCGCGTTCTCTGGCGAACGATCGGCAGGTCAACCAGATAGCCGACGAGCTTCTGGATGTCATGAACCTGCAGGACGTCGCGGACGCACGTGCAGGTGACCTGGCCTACGGTTTGCAGAGACGGCTGGAGATTGCCCGGGCACTTGCGACACGCCCCCGACTGTTGCTGCTGGATGAACCCGCAGCTGGTATGAATCCCCAGGAAAAAGTGGACCTGATGGCTCTGATCCAGAAGATCCGGAGGGATTTTGACCTTACGGTCCTGTTGATAGAGCACGACATGAAGCTGGTCATGGGCATCTGTGAGCGGATCTATGTGCTGGACTACGGCCAGATCATCGCCGAGGGGGCCCCGAGCCGGATCCGCAGAGATCCCCGGGTGATCAAAGCGTATCTCGGGGAGGAATATGGCGACGTAGAGTCAGACACCGGCACCGGTTTTTCTGTGCGCACGGAGGTCTGACGGGTATGAGCCTGTTATCCCTGCGTGATCTGCATGTATACTACGGTGCTATCCGGGCGCTCGAAGGGATATCGCTGGACGTTAACGCCGGCGAGATCGTCACAATGATCGGTGCGAACGGGGCAGGGAAGAGCACGACAATCCGGGCCATATCCGGACTGGTACGTCCTCGCCAGGGTGAAATCACTTTTGACGGCGCTTCCATCACGAACCTTCCCCCGCATCAGATCGTAATGCGGGGTGTAAGTCAGTCTCCCGAGGGAAGGCGTGTCTTCGCTAACCTGACCGTTTTTGAGAACCTCGAGCTCGGCGCATACACGCGACGCGATCGCTCCGGGATCGTCGGGGATCTGGAGAGAGTATTTGCCCTGTTCCCGCGCCTGAAAGAGCGTATGTACCAGTCGGCGGGTACGCTTTCGGGAGGGGAGCAACAGATGCTCGCCATTGGACGTGCGTTGATGGCACGTCCCCGGCTTTTGCTGTTGGACGAGCCCTCTCTCGGGCTAGCTCCTTTTCTCGTACAATCGATATTCGAGATAATCCAAGATATCAACCGGCAGGGCGTTACCATTCTGCTGGTAGAGCAGAACGCCAACCAGGCGCTGCGCGTCGCTCATCGGGGGTACGTTCTGGAGACGGGTCGGGTGGTGCTGGCAGACTCGGCTGCGAACCTGCTCCGAAACGAGGAAGTGCGCAGGGCGTATCTGGGGGAATAAACAACAGGGATGCCCGGGGCGCTTCATGGACGACTGGTTAAAGGGACTGGCGATAGGGCTTTTCGGCCTGATTGTATTTCACGATGGCCTGATGAAATTCGGCGGTCATGCCATAGCGCGTCGTGTCAGGCAGAATGTCGGCAGCAGTGCCGGCCAGATCCGCGCACAGATCTACCCACGCGGCCTGTTTGGCCTGTTTGCACAGGACATACATACGTTACGTGTGCAGGCAAGCGGGATCGACGTGAAACGTCTGCCGTTCACTCTGTCAACGTTGCATGGGCGGCAGGGAAAGATACGTTTTCTTGAGGTACGTTTCTCGGACGTCACGTGGGTCCATCTGCCCGTGCGGCGATTGGAAGCAGTCATCCCTTCTGCAGGTTACGATGCGGATCAGGCGTTCCGGCATCAACGTCTGGTATTGAGCCGGGCAGATCCCGGGTTTGCAACAGTCCGGGTCGACACCGACGGTCTCGAGGCGTTTCTGGCCAGAAAGTATCGTACGCTCCTGTCGGATGTGAAAGTCTATCTCCCGCGCGAACGCTTACGTCTGGAGGGAACGATCGTTCTTCTGGGATCGCGGTCTCACCTGCTGGCAGAGGGGCGGCTTGCCCATAGAGAAGGGCGTTATGTGGACGTTGTGGATGCCACGCTGTGGGTCAATCGCGCCCCGGTGTCTGAAGGCACAGCGCAGGCGTTGCTCCGGCGTTTTAATCCAATTCTGGATCTGAAGGCGGATCTCGGGATCCACCGTATTTTCACCATCAACACTCTGGAAATAGAGGACGGTCTGCTGGTGATGCGCGGGCCCTTCGTCATTGCAGGATCAGAGGAACAGACACTCTGAGTGTGAACAGAGGAGACAGATGGCAGTCTCAGACCTCAAACGCACCCCACTGTACGATGTCCATCTGGCCGCAGGCGCCCGGATGGTTCCTTTTGCCGGGTGGGCGATGCCTGTTTCCTATCAGAGTATTCTGGATGAAGCCCGTGTAGTACGCCAGCATGCGGGGATCTTCGATATCAGCCACATGGGGAGAGTCTGCGTTGAGGGTGCAGAGTCTCTGCCGGTCCTTCAGCGTGTGACGAGCAACGATGTGTCCCGCCTGGCTCCCGGCGACGCGCAGTACTCGCTTTTCCTGACACCTCAGGGAGGTATCATCGACGATATCATCGTCTACCGGAGGCGTGCACAGGAGTTTCTGCTCGTCGTCAACGCTAGCAACACGGAAGAAGATCTACGCTGGATCAGGGAGCATACAGCACAGAGTGTTGCTGTCGTTGATCGAACGTCGGAGACCGCAATGGTGGCTGTGCAGGGGCCGCATGCTCCATCCTTGGTCGCCGGAGTCCTGGAGAGTCCCGCGCTGCTTGATCTGGGGCGCTTTCAGTTCGCCGAGGTGGAGTTTCGCGGGACTTTGATTGTTTGTTGTCGTACGGGTTACACAGGGGAAGATGGTTTCGAGCTCATCGGGCCGGTTCAGGAGGTCAGTAGTCTCTGGGAGCGCTGTATCCGTGCGGGAGCTGTGCCCTGTGGTCTCGGAGCGCGGGATACGCTGCGCATCGAGGCGGGATATCCTCTCTACGGGCATGAGATCGACACTCATACCAGCCCGGTTGAAGCGGGTTTGATGTGGGTCGTGAAGCTGGAAAAGGGAGAATTTATCGGCCGGGATGCCGTGATGCAGATACGCTCGGAGGGTGTTCTACGCCGTCTGGTGGGGATGTTGCTGGACAGTCGGATCCAGCCGCGGCAAGGGTATACTGTACATGCGGGTGATGCCGTGGTGGGAAGCGTCACCAGTGGAACGTTCTCACCGCTACGTCATTGCGGCATTGCCATGGGGTATGTGGCAACGCCCCTCGCGCGACCGGGAACCAGAGTGGAGATTGATATCCGTGGCAAGCGCGTTCCCGCCCGGATCGTTCCGAAGAAAAACCTGCTTGCGCCGTACCCCGAACATTCTGAAGGATAGCGAACATGTCGAAAATTCCCGACAACGTCAGGTACTCCCATACCCACGAGTGGGTGCGCTGTGAGGGAGACATTGCGACTATTGGAATCACGGACCATGCACAGTCCGAGCTGGGTGATATCACCTACCTGGATTTGCCGGAGGTCGGCAGAGTGCTCCAGCGCGATGAACGCTTCGGTGAGATCGAGTCCGTGAAAGCCGTATCGGAGCTGTTCTCTCCCGTTAGCGGCGAGGTTATCGAAGTCAATGCAGGTGCCGTTGACGCTACAGAGGTTATCAACGAGGATCCCTACGGCAACGGCTGGATGGTCCGCGTGCGCCTGCAGGACCCTTCCGAGCTGGACACTTTGATGAGCGCCGAGGAGTACGCGCGCCTCATTGCTGGTGACGGAGGGCACTGAGCCTTTGGTTTACGTCAGCAATACATCCCGGGAGCGCAAGGAGATGCTCGAGGCGATCGGTGTCTCGCGCTTCGAAGATCTGCTTGCCCCGATCCCTGAGTCAGTGCGCTTGCAGGAGCAGCTGGATCTGCCGCCCCCTCTGGATGAGCCTGCTCTGGTCCGGCACCTGAGGACGCTGGCGGTACAGAACGTGGACTGTGAGGAGTACCTCTGTTTCCTCGGCGCTGGCGTCTACGATCACTTCCGCCCTTCTGTCGTTAGCGCCCTGGCAGGAAGAGGGGAGTTCGCGACTTCCTACACTCCGTATCAACCGGAGATGAGCCAGGGCATGTTGCAGGCGATCTACGAATACCAGACCCTCATCTGTGCGCTCACCGGGATGGACCTCGCCAATGCTTCCATGTACGATGCGGCAACGGGTCTCGCGGAAGCCGCGCTGATGTGCGCAGGTCTCCTGGAGCGATCCGAAGTGGTGGTCCTGCGCTCGGTGCACCCGCACTACCTGCAGGTAGTACGTACCTATCTGGATGCGACCGGGCACACACTGGCGGAAGTCCCGTCTGCTGAAGGGGCAGGCGATCTGGAAGCGCTCAACAAGCTTCTCTCAGAGAAGACAGCGTGCGTTCTGCTGCAGCATCCTAATTTCTTCGGTTGTCTTGAAGACGTGCAGGGGGTTGTGGATGCTGCCCGGCGCGTGGGGGCCTGTGTGGTCGCCTGTGTGGACCCGATTTCCCTCGGCATCCTGCGCCCGCCGGCAGATTATGACGTCGATGTCGTTGTCGGAGAAGGGCAGGGGCTTGGCAACCCGATGGGCTTTGGAGGGCCTTTGCTGGGGTTTTTCGCGTGCAAGCGGCAGTTCGTCCGTCATTTCCCCGGCCGTATCGTGGGCGCTACTGTGGACCGGCACGGCCGCAGGGCCTACACCATGACGCTGCGGACGCGCGAGCAGGACATCCGCCGGGAGAGAGCTACCAGCAACATCTGCACCAACCAGACTCTGCTGGCTCTGGCTGCCACAATCTACCTCTGCGAGCTGGGGAAGACGGGTTTACAACAGGTGGCCGACCTCTGCCTGCAGAAGGCGCATTACGCGTGCGATGCTCTGTGTCAGCTGCCCGGTGTAGAACCAGTTTTCCCGGGCCGTCCTTTCTTCAAGGAGTTCGTCGTTTCGTTGCCATCGGATCCTGATCAACTGAACCGTAGATTGCTCGAGCGCCGTATCATCGGTGGTTTGCCCTTGAGGCGCTATTTCCCGGATCTGCCGAACGCTATGCTGGTCTGCGTCACTGAGACGAGGACTCGGGAAGATATTGACTACTTCGTGCAGTCTGTTGCAGAGGCTTTGTAAGTTCACATGAGTGGCACGCTTCCATTGATTTTTGATCAGAGCCGGGCGGGGCGCGTAGGAGCTCGCCTTCCGGCGTGTGATGTCCCCCGTCGGGACCCTGCCGATTTGCTGGGGCCCGAGTACCTGCGTGATCGCCTCCCGCTTCCGGAGCTCTCAGAGCTGGACGTGGTGCGCCATTTCACGCGTCTGGCGCACCGTAACTACTCCATCGATCAGGGCTTCTATCCACTGGGTTCCTGTACTATGAAGTACAACCCGAAGGTGAACGAGAAGGTAGCGGCGTTCGCAGGATTTGCTTCCCTCCACCCGCTGCAACCGGAAGAAACCGTGCAGGGAAGCCTGGCTCTACTCTACGAACTGCAGTGTATGCTGTCTGAGATCTGCGGCATGGCTGCAACGACTGTCCAGCCATCAGCCGGTGCGCACGGGGAACTGCTGGCCATGATGATGATCCGTGCGTACCATCGTCACCGTGGGGAGGCGCACCGCGACGTTGTACTCATTCCGGACTCTGCTCACGGGACAAATCCGGCCAGCGCGGCGCGATGCGGATTTCGTGTGAAGCCGATCCCCTCCAACGCGCGCGGGTGTACGGATATCGCCGCACTGGAGGCCGCGCTGAATGAGAACGTTGCCGCGCTGATGCTGACCAATCCAAATACTGTCGGCCTGTTTGAGACGGATATCCTGCGGATCTGCGATCTGGTGCATCGTGCGGGAGGGCTCGTCTACTGCGACGGGGCCAATATGAACGCCATGCTGGGGTTGACGCGTCCCGGCGACATGGGTTTCGACGTCATGCACTACAACCTTCACAAGACTTTCAGCACGCCCCACGGCGGTGGCGGGCCGGGGTGTGGTGCGGTGAGTGTGCAGCCCTGTCTGGAGCCCTATCTGCCTGTTCCTCTGATCCGCAGAGAAGAGGGGACATCCGGCCCCGTCTTTCGCTTTGACTACGACCGTCCGCTCTCTGTTGGCAGAATCCATTCCTTCTACGGTGCGTTCCTGATCGCGGTGCGTGCATACGCGTACATTCGCGCTCTGGGAGCCGAGGGGTTGCGTCAGGTGAGCGAGAACGCAATCCTGAACGCCAACTACCTGCGTGTGCGTCTCGCGGAACACTATGAGGTTGCCTACGGCAATCAGATCTGCATGCATGAAGTAGTTCTGACTGCAGAACCGCAGAAACGCCGCAACGGTGTTCGGGCGCTTGATATCTCCAAGCGCCTGATGGACTACGGATTTCACCCACCGACCAACTACTTTCCCCTGATCGTGCCGGAAGCTCTGATGATCGAGCCTACAGAGACTGAGAGCAAGCAGACCCTCGATGAGTTCGTAAATGCCATGATCAGCATCGCTCGCGAGGCGCAGGAGGCCCCTGAATTACCCAGGTCAGCCCCGCACACCACAGTTGTGTCACGTCTGGATGAAACCGCGGCGGTCAAACATCTGGATGTTCGTTACGAGCGTCTCTTCTGCGACTCCGAACCTGCTGCGGGCGATTGACAGGCCTGTGCAGTTATGCTATACTCAAGCAAAGAGCTTGTGGAGACACGCACTCTGCAGTGAGAGCGCGTGTGAAGAGGGTAGCCCAGATGCCGAAGAAGATCCTGGCCGTTGATGATGAACGGCATATTGTCCGCCTCGTGCAGGTGAACCTGGAGCGCGCAGGCTATGAAGTTGTGACCGCCTTCGATGGCAAAGATGCGCTGGAGAAGGTAGAGTCCGAGCATCCGGACTTGGTGGTCCTCGACGTCATGATGCCGTATATGGATGGCTTTGAAGTGTTGCAGCACCTGCGCAAGAACCCGCGGACGCGTGACCTGCCTGTAATCATGCTCACTGCCAAGGCGCAGGATGCCGACGTCTTCCGGGGATGGCAAAGCGGCGTCGATTGCTACCTGACCAAGCCCTTTAACCCCATGGAACTGATCTCCTTTGTAAAACGGATCTTCAAGTCCTTGGAGGAGAACGAAGGAGACAATCGCTACGATCTTGGCGGTAGCAACACCTGAGTTCCCCGGTACGGAAAGTTTGATCGATCGATGGCCTCACGAACATCGCAGGTCTGGTTCTGGGCTTCTATAGGGGCAGCGATTGCGGGCATCACTGCAGTTGCGGCTCTCTCGCGCTGGCGATCGCAACGCGTGTCCCCGGAAACCATCTCGCAAATCCGCGACATCCGGGATGTCCTGACCGACTGCTACCGTAAAATCCAGGATATGGAGCGGTACGTTCCGGTGCCTCCCGCAGTTTCTACACAGAGAGACGGACTAAGCTTTCATGCGCCGGTGCAGCCTGCGTCACCGGAGCTGTAGCTGCGGGTTGGTACCAACGTCGGTTCTTGGTGTCGGTTTTTCTAAAAAATTACGTCCGATAATAGTGAGTATGGTAAAACTACAGCAATCCATTGCGCCCGAGGCGCATGTCCTCATCCTTCACCAGTGCCCGGAACTCTATCGGATTGCTCGCTTTTGCCAGTGCGTCCTCATAGCTGACGAGGCCGTCCCGCACCAGCTTGGCCAATGACTGGTCCAGCGTCTGCATGCCATGGCGCTGTCCAGTCTGGATGATCGAACCGATCTGATGCGTCTTTGCCTCTCTGATGAGGTTTCTCACTGCAGGAATAGCCACAAGCGTCTCGAAAGCCGCCACGCGCCCCTTCCCATCCTTACGCTTCACCAGAGTCTGAGAAATGACGCCCAGCAGGTTAACGGACATTTGCATACGCACCTGTTGTTGCTGATGCGTTGGAAATACGTCGATCACCCGGTCGACCGTCTGCACCGCGTCCGTCGTATGCAGGGTACCGAACACGAGGTGTCCGGTCTCCGCCGCCGTGATCGCCAGCTGGATCGTCTCCAGATCCCGCATCTCTCCGATCAGGATCACGTCCGGATCCTCGCGCAACGCAGACCGCAGTGCAGCCGGAAAAGCCAGTGTGTCTGTGTCCAGCTCGCGTTGATTGATCAGAGCTTTGTAGTCCTGGTGTACAAACTCTACCGGGTCTTCTACCGTGATCACATGTACGGCAAAATTGCGGTTGATGTAGTCGATCATCGCCGCCTGCGTCGTCGATTTCCCGGATCCAGCCGGCCCCGTCACCAGTACCAGACCTCGAGGACGTTCGCAGAACTGCCGGCACACGGTAGGCAGGTTCAGGTCCTCCATCGTCTTGATCTCATATGGAATGACCCGGAACACCCCGCCTACGTTACCTCGTTGCACAAACAGATTTGCACGGAACCGCGCAACTCCCTTGATTTCGTAGGCAAAGTCCAGCTCCAACTCCTCCTCGAAGCGCGCCTTCTGGACATCCGAGAGAACCGAGTAACAGAGCCACTTGGCTTCCTCGGCCGAGAGAGCAACCGGTTCCGGCGCACTGGGGTCGATGTCCAGTGGCAGGAGATCTCCGTGGATGCGGACAAGTGGAGGACTGTCCGCTTTGATGTGTAGATCGGATCCCTCATTGTAGACGCATGCCTGTAGCAACTGATCGAGCAGCACTAAGGCCATCGCACGAGGTTTTCCTTTCGGGGGAGTCAGGTGGTTTCAGCATGCTCCGGGACGATCAATCCCATCCGCTCCGCACGCAAACGGAACTCCGCAGGATTCGAGGATTTCGCCAGCGCGTCCTCGTACTCCACGAGGTCACGCCGCACCAGATCAAGCAGGCTGTTGTCCAGTGTCTGCATACCGTACTGCTGTCCTGTCTGAATATCGGTGTAGATCTGGTAGGTCTTTCCCTCACGGATCAGGGTCCGTATCGCGCTGGTACAGACCATAACTTCGAAAGCCCCCACGCGCCCCTTCCCGTCCTTCCGGATCAGCAAGGTCTGTGAAATCACAGCTTGCAGCACAACAGAAAGCTGCATCCGGATCTGTTGCTGCGCTTCCGGCTCGAAGACATCGATGATACGATCGATGGTCTGAGGCGCGTCCGTTGTGTGCAGGGTGGCAAACACGAGGTGCCCGGTCTCCGCCGCCGTGATCGCCAGTTTGATCGTTTCCAGATCCCGCATTTCGCCTACAAGGATCACGTCCGGGTTCTGGCGCATCACGTGCTTCAAAGCTGCGGCGAAAGAATGGGTGTCTACTCCCACTTCTCGCTGGTTGATCGCGCACAGCTTATCCTGATGCACATACTCGATCGGATCCTCAATCGTCACGATGTTCCCATGCCGCGTCTCGTTGATCAGATCGATCATCGCCGCCAGTGAGGTCGACTTTCCGGATCCGGTCGGCCCCGTCACCAGAACCAGCCCCCGGGGCAGCATGGCAATCTGTTTGGTCACCGGTGGAAGCCCCAGCTCGTCGATGGTTCGGATCCGGAAGGGAATCACGCGCATTACCGCGCCAATATGCCCCTGCTGGCGGAATATGTTCACGCGAAATCGGGAAAGACCGGGAACCGCGTAGGACATGTCCAGCTCCAGCGTTTGCTCAAAGCGGACTTCTCTTTCGGGAGTCATCACCGGGTGGATCAGGTCGTACATGTCCCGATCAGTCAGAGGAGGCATGTTGAGGCGGACCAGACTCCCATGTATCCGCATCACCGGAGGTTCCCCCACCCGCAGATGCAGATCCGACGCCTCTCTTTCCACCAGCAAACGCAGGAGATCGTCGATGTGGATCATGACTGGATTTCCCGGAGCCAGGCTGCAGCAGTACTGTACCTCAGCCGACTGGTTGGGGTTGTTGCGGCTGCTGTGCCGGTTGCGGTTGTGGTGGTATCTGTCCCTGATTCGCAGCCATGCGGATCATCTGTCGCAACTCGGTATACTGTCCGGCGTTAGCCAGAGCCTCCTGTTCTGTAATGATCCCGGCTTTCACGTAGCGCAGCAGACACTGGTTCATCGTCTGCATCCCCCAGTAAGCCTCGTTGCCCGCCTGACGGATCGCAGAGTAGATGTCGTCCGAACGCCCTTCCTCCAGCATCTTCACAATGGTCGGGGTCACATCCATTACTTCTACAGCAGCCACTCGACCTGTTCCATCTGCCCGGGGCAACAGCTTCTGCGACAGTACTCCCCGGAGAGATACCGAGAGGCGCAACCAGAGCATGGGGCGCTCATGGGGCGCAAACATGTTGGAGATGCGATCCAGTGTTTCTGCAGCACTGGCCGTGTGCACGGTCGCGAACACCAGGTGCCCGGTCTCCGCCGCCTGCAGAGCCACGTTCATGGTTTCAATGTCGCGCATCTCTCCGATCAGGATGATATCCGGTGCCTGACGCAACACATGGCGCAGAGCCATCTGGAAACTTTCTGTATCGATGCCTACCTCACGCTGGCTCACAATCGCCATTTTATCTTTGTGCACGAACTCAATCGGGTCCTCAATGGTCACAATGTTCACCCGGCGCGTCTGATTGATCAGGTCGATCATTGACGCCAGAGTCGTGGTTTTTCCGGACCCGGTTGGCCCCGTCACCAGAACCAGACCGTTGCGATGTTGCGTGAACTCCTTGACCTTGGGTGGTATGCCCAGCTCATCCAGAGAGCGGATTTTCGTCGGGATCAAGCGGCAAACGGTTGCAGTACCTCCACGCTGCCGGTACACATTCATGCGAATGCGTAATTCCTCCCCCACGCTGAACGCAAGGTCCATCTCATGGTGCTGCTCAAACACCGCCTGCTGACGCGGAGTCATCTTGCTGTAGCACAGGCGATGCACCTCTTCGGCGGAAAGCTCCGGGAATGGAGTCGGAGCGATCTTGCCGTGCTGCCGCATCGAAGGCTTTGCGTTCGACTTGACAAAAAGGTCCGAAGCCTTCTGTTCCGCAGCCCAGAGGATCATGTCATCTAGTTCGAGGCTCATGCTTGTCCCTTTCGTTCGTCAATCGCGCCGGACAGCCGGGCGGGAGTGTGCCCTGGTATGCGCCGCTTTCACTCGTGCGCTCCACCGTACCGCAAGTAGATACAGAATCGCCCCACCGGAAAGAACTGCACCGGTACCGATCAGCAGCACCGGCAACAGGGAACCGGTGTCCCCCGGGGAACGCGTTCCCCCCGGTGCAGAACCGGCATCAACAATATGCGTCCTGTCTGGATGACCCGCATGCGCTACTGCGAAGTCCGGAGCGGGCAATTCTGCGGCATTGTCGTGGATGTCGGCGTGGTAATACAACATCTGCGCGTCCCGAAAACGCCACACCGACATCACAGGGCTCTCAAATCGCCGAACAGGCTCACTCCCGGCCCCCGGAAGATGCCACAGAAGATCAATGCGCCGCCATTCCCGGAACGCTTTCAAATACGGCAGTACGACAGGCTCGTCTTCCTGAAACTGACGTCCCAGATCCATGGAGAACTCTGCCGCAGTCATCACGGGAAAGCGCCGAGAGTTTCCGGGATCCAGACTGGCGTCCTCCAGCCGAATCCCGGAGGTTAGTTTCCCCCCCGTCAACGTGACCAGCCTCAGAACCTGCTTCCTCACTCTGGAATGGGGAACTTTCCCGGCATAGGCCAGAGCGACCCTGGCGCTGTGTGCGCTGGTAGGTGTTACTAAAATGGCCACATTGGCCGTACGTGTGCTCGTCCGGGCCGGTTGTCCCCGAAGGGGCAGCAATAGTCCCACGAGGAAGATCCCCGTTGCTACCATCAGGGTACTTGCACGCGTTCCAGAAATCGCGACAGCGCGCGCCAGAATCCCGGGAAGCATCTGCGCACAATCCGCAAGCGAGGAGAAGAGCAGCTCGTCACGAGAACGAGCTGTACAGGTCGAGGCTATGCGCTGGATAGTTCGGAGAGCATCGCTCAAATGAGTCGCTCATTATCACAGATAGCGCAGGCACTCCTGTGCCTACGCTTCAAGCAGACATGCACATGGAGCTGAGGAGGCTCGAACTCCTGACCTCTTCAATGCCATTGAAGCGCTCTCCCAGCTGAGCTACAGCCCCGTCTCTCTGGTAGCAGTAATTATACTGCATCATGTCCGGACATGCAAGCGTTACGGTCAATCTTCCGCAGAAAGATCGACCATCACGGTACGCGTCACAGCGTCCCATTCCACGCTGGCACCAAGTACCACCTCCAGAGCGGTCATCGGAATGTACAGCCACTCCCCTATCCATTGCGCTGCATGCCGCATGCGAATACGATGTGCACCATCTACAACAACAATCCGGCTTCCGCCGCTCAACCGCACCGACTGTTCCTCTCGCAACACCGTGACTGCTTGTTGCTCCCTGTCTACTCTGTGGCGGATCCCGGCATGCTTCAGGACCGGCACAACAGGCACAAACACTTCCCCATCCATGACCAGCGGGCGCGCACTGCTGGAAAACGAGACCTCTCTGTCTCCGATGACTACGCCAACATCGCTTACAGCACTTTTGCTCTGCGGGATCGCTTGCCCGGACTCCACAGCAGGCTGTGTACTCTCTGCCGCAACACGCGCGCCGGGAGGCTGCTCTGCATACTCCACCCTGCTCTCCAACCGAACTCCCAGAGCGGTGCCCTCCTGTAACTCCAGCTCCCTGGTTTCCAGACGTGGACCGCGGGCTGCACCGAGCAGATATCCGGCACTTGCCCCCAGCAACGCATCCTCCACAGGCCGCTTGCGAACCAACCCTGCGATGAGCCCAATGCCTGCTCCGTACCCGGCGAACGTGGAACGATCATCGCGACGTACCGACCTGGCAGCGATCCGTCCGTCACGCATATGGATTACGTCATCGGACCTGCCACGCCCCAGCATGGCAGGCAATCCCTGTATAGACAGGGTTCTGCCATCGGGCAGGTAGATCCGTTGAAACGCAAGGTCTAGGGCACCGGACTCCTCGGCGCTCCGCCGTCGAACACCCCGCACCACTCCCTCGATCATGGTCCCGGAAGGCAACAGAGTCTCTCCGGCCCACCGGACAACGCGTGCACGGAACACGTCTCCTTGGCGAGCAGTCTTCGAGCTGAGCGCACCACTCAAACGCACCGGTATCACGGAACCGACCTCCAGCGTGATCGTGCGCTCCTGGCTCCAGGCTGACAGGATGCTGGAGGCCATCAGGATAGAGCACACCATTAGCTTTTTTACCAGCAGACTCGGGTAGCTCGAAATTCGTGCTCTCATCGACGATTTCCATCCTTTCCGGTGCCGTCGCACGTACACTCCCCCCATCCCATAACGCAGCTCCACTGGGAGCGTGACAGGGCACACAGTCGCAGGAATACCCGCGCATCGTAGAGAATACCAGCGTACGCAAGCACGCAAACCAGTAACGAGAGGTACCATTCAGAATTATGGCCTATCTCTACGGTGAAAACTACACGAGGAGCCAGCTTCTTGCCAGGGTAGGCGACATCAGTCAGATCGCCCGTATCAAGCCATATCGCCTCGTCGAAGGCCTGGAAGATGGTCTCTTTGCTCTGGACGTCTGCAACGGCAGTGGTCTCGAGTTCACTGTCTTGGCCAGCAGAGGCATGGATATTTCGACTGCCCGCTTCAATGGCAGGTCGCTCGCATGGCGTTCCGCTACTTCCGACACCCACCCGGCGTATTTCGACCATGAAGGCGAGCAGGGCCGCGGATGGCTGCGTAGCTTCTACGGGGGGCTGGTCGTCACCTGCGGCATGACTTGGGCTGGAGCGAACGACATCGAGAATGGCCGTCAGTATGGACTGCACGGACGGGTTAGCAACCTTCCCGCTACCGGGGTGCAGTGGGATGGTACTTGGCAGGATGACGAATACCTGCTGACCATCCGTGGAAAAGTACGTGAAGCCACTGTCTTCGGTGAGAACATCCAGCTGACGCGCACCATCACCACCCGGATGGGCGAAACACGGCTCTTTATTCAGGATCACGTGGAAAACATGGGGGCCAGACGCACAGAGCACATGATTCTGTACCACATCAACGTCGGTTTTCCCGTAGTCAACGACAGCGCGCGCCTGATCTCTCCCACGCTTGCTGCCCAGCCACGCGACCCGGATGCCGAGGACGGCAAAGAATTCTTCGCCACCATGCACGCTCCCGTAGCCGGCTACAGGGAAAAGGTCTATTTTCACGAATTCGCCCGCCTGGAGGACGGCAGAGTCGGTGCCGCTATGGTCAACCCGGACTGCCATATCGGAACCGGCACGGTACGGGGCCTTGGCGTTTACTGCTGCTACTACCCGGAACAGCTCCCCCGGTTCATCGAGTGGAAGATGCTGGACGCTGGTACCTACGTTGTCGGTATGGAGCCGGCTAACTGTCTGGTACTGGGCCGCCCGAAAGAGCGAGAGGCCGGTACCCTGCAGTTCCTGGAGCCGGGCGAGATCCGCGAGTACACGCTGGAGATAGGACTTCTGGTTGGGCAGGACCAGATCGACGCGTTCGAGAACGCCTGTCACGCAGCCATCCATCGTGCCCGGTCATGATGCTTCCAGAACCGGCCTCCCACAGGGGTACGCCTCGATTCTCGGTGCTGCCGACCGCTGTTCTGGTGATGCTCCTCACCCTTATTCCCTATGGCGTCGGGTACGCTCTGTCAGAAGACCGGTATTTCCTGTGGCTCGGATACAACCTGGACGACAGTTGCGTGTACCTCTCGTGGATGCAACAGGCCTCTCAGGGAGCGTTGAGAGCCTACAACCTGTTCACCACCGATCCACAGGGTGGAACGCTCCTGAATCCGTTCTTCCTGCTTCTGGGGCAGATCGGGAGAGTCACAGGTATCCCACTCATCGGTGTCTATCATGGAGCCCGCCTTCTACTGGGCGTTCTTTTCTTCTACACCATATGGTGGTTCACTGACCTGATCACCACCGACGCCTCGCTGCGCAGACGCATGCTCCTCTTCGTTGCGTTCAGCTCCGGTCTGGGATGGCTCCCTCACTGGTGGGACACACCGCCCCTTCATGCCCCGATAGATACCTGGCAGCCTGAAGCCATCACCTTTCTCTCCCTTCTGCTCAGCCCGCTCTTCATCTTTTCGCTCTGCCTGCAGATAGCCATTCTCGGACTACTCTACCTCTCCACTTCTCGCAGGAACTACCGCCATGCGGTTCTGGCCGGCGCCATGGGTTTCGTCCTCGGTCTTACCCACTCCTACGATGTGCTCAGCGTGAGTGCTGTCTGGGGCACCTACCTGCTTTTCCAGACGTTTCAAAAAAAGGGAGCGATGCTGCATGCCTGGATGAGCACTGCCATCGCAGGAGCACTCACAGCACCTGCGGTTTTCTACATCTACTTCCAGTACCGTACGGAAGCCGTCTTCCGCGCGCGAGCCGATGTTGCGACGCTCTCACCTCCGCTTCACTGGGTGATCATCGGTTACGGCGGCACGCTGCTGCTGGCTATCCTTGGCATCAGAGCGCTACGGACTTCATCTGCTTCTCATTCCTCATCCGAGGGCAACGTGACGACCACACCGATTCACACCACTTCCCCACCCGCTGTTCCGTTCCTCGTCGTCTGGATGGTGATCAACATCGCAGTCGCCTATGCCCCCGGTCTGGCATTTCAACGCAAGATGCTCCAGGGAGCACACATTCCTATTGCACTTCTCGCTGCTGCAGGAGCCTCTCACGGCGTTCTCCCCCGTCTGCCTGCGTCTCTGAGAACCTCACCATTCACGATGCCCGCACTGTTGTTCCTCCTCGCCCTGACGAATCTACGGTTCGTATCCCGCGAGATCATGAACTACGCTGCCAACCGCTCCCAGACGGGACAGCACCGCACCTCCCTGCAACCCGGCGAGATACAGGCCCTGAAATGGATCCGCGAGCACACGCCACCGGGCAGCAATGTGCAACCCCTACCATGGGTCATACAGATCACACAGCAGGGCCGCATTCGCCGTGCTCCCTACGATATGACCCTGGCCTGTCTCACTCCCGGAATGACCGGCAGGAAAGTCTACTGCGGCCACTGGGGCGAGACTCCGAACTACGGCACCAGACTCCTCGAGGTCTCCTCTCTGCTGTACCCGGAAACCACAGATGCGCAACGCACGGCCCTGTTGCGTAGGATGAAAGTCCAGTACCTTATCTTCTCTCAGAGGGAATATGCAGGCAGAATAGATAATAACTCCGCGCAGGCTCTGGCTCCGTTTTTCCAGCAACCATCACAGCTACCTCTCTACCTGGAACTGGTCTACCAGAACCGCGACGCCAGCGTTTTCCGTGTTATCAACCTGTGATCTGCTGATCCGCTTCCGCGCAGATTTTGCTCTGGTGTGTAGGAGAGTAGAGAGAACTAAATGAGGGCCAATAAAAGTCCGATAATGTTAATTTTTGAACACCCTCGCGTACGCGAGGGTGTTCAAAAATTAAGAGGGGCCGCACAGCGGCCCCGCCCCCCCGGAACTAC
Organism: Chthonomonadaceae bacterium; assembly: GCA_025054835.1. Classification (GTDB taxonomy): domain Bacteria; phylum Armatimonadota; class Chthonomonadetes; order Chthonomonadales; family Chthonomonadaceae; genus JANWZQ01. The sequence continues at coordinate 7,258 of JANWZQ010000011.1, read as the reverse complement.
CTTACAACCTGTCAGGGTTCTATCTGCGCCCGCTCCAGAACATCCTCTGCCACATAAATTGGTACTCGGAACCGCAGCGCTATGGCGATCGCATCACTCGGGCGCGCATCCACATCGATCGCACGCTCTCCCTGAACCAGCGTGATCTTTGCATAGAACGTATCCTGCCAGAGATCGTCAATGATCACACGCTCTACAGTTGCACCCAGCTTCTCAATAATGTTTTTGATTAGATCATGCGTGAAAGGACGATCCGTCGTCTCATTCTCCAGAGCGAGCATGATGGCGTAAGCAACGTCTTTCAGAACGAATATCCGGAACTCCCTCCCCATGTTGTCGCGAAGCAGGACAAACGTCGTGCTCTCCGAGGCGATCCCACCACGAGCCGACTCGTAACGCCCCTCGTACACGTTCACAACGCGTACTTCTTTCTCATTGAGCGCCCGCTGGGGACGAGGTTCCCCTTCCTCCCCTGCTCCTTCTGGATCAGGACGCCAGTCCCCGAAAAGATCCCGGAAATCGTTGCTCACGCTGCATCCTCCCGAATGGATCTCAATTCACATCGCTCTTTATTGTTTTATCCACCATCAACAGGAATTCTTTGTTGTTCTTGGTATGCTGCAGGCGATCCTTCAGTAACTCAATGGCCTCTTGAGGATCCAGCCCCGACAGGAGACGCCGTAGCTTGACGATTTGCTTGTAGGTCTCCTCATCGTAGAGCAGTTCATCATGACGTGTGCTGGATCGTAGATTGATCGCGGGGAAGATGCGCTTCTCGGCCAGACTGCGATCCAGCTCCACTTCCATGTTACCCGTGCCCTTGAACTCCTCGAATATGAGGTCATCCATCCGGCTATTCGTTTCCACCAGCGTGGTTGCGAGGATTGTCAGGCTTCCCCCTTCTTCTATGTTACGCGCCGCACCGAAGAAACGTTTCGGGCGGTACAGCGCGGCGGGATCCAGCCCCCCGGCCAGCGTGCGCCCGCTGGGCGTGACTGTCAGGTTCGAAGCGCGCGTGTAACGCGTCAAACTATCCATCAGGACCACCACGTCGCGTTTGCTCTCTGCAAGCCGCTTCGCCTGCTCCAGCACCATATCCGCCACACGCATGTGGTTCTCCGGCGTCTCATCGAACGTGGAGCTGATCACCTCTCCTTTGACCGAGCGTCGAATATCCGTCACCTCCTCAGGACGCTCATCAATCAGGAGAACAATCAGGACGCACTCCGGATGATTGATTGCAATTGCGTTGGCAATGGTCTTGAGAACTGTCGTCTTCCCGGCCTTCGGCTGAGCAACAATCATTCCACGTTGCCCTTTGCCAATGGGACAGATCAGATCCATGATCCGCCCGGTCATCTCGTTACGTGTTGTCTCCAGAACAAGCCGTTCATTGGGGTAAATTGGCGTCAGATCATCAAAATTGACCCTGTTGCGCGCCACCTCAGGATCCACGCCGTTGACAGCCTCGACCCGTAGCAGACCGTAGTATTTCTCTGAGTCCTTTGGTGGTCGCACCTGCCCCGCAACTTCGTCGCCGGTTCTCAGTCCGAAACGCTTGATCTGCGTTTGAGACACATAGATATCCTCGGCGTTCGGCGAGAAATTGCTGCGGCGTAGAAATCCCCAGCCATCGGGCAGTATTTCCAGGATGCCCTTGGCATGGATCAGTCCGTTGCGCTCCGTCTGATGCTGCAGGATCCGCGAGATCAAGTCTTCGCGGCGCGTGATCCCGGATCCATTGCTGATCCCCATCTGGCGCGCTAGCTCCTGCAAATCAGACAGGCTTTTATTCTCCAGATCAGAGAGATAGAACACTGTGCTTTCTTCCATTTTCTTATCCTCTTCGGGTAACAGGAACACGCAGCAACGTGCAATATGCCGGATAAGACTATAGGACAGGGTGAGCGTTCCTAGCGTATCGATTTCGTCGCGGGGGTAACCAACAGAAACGTAACGAAGAGACCGCCTGCAGGCTTGAAGACTCTCTGAAGGCTGGTGGCTCACGGTGCATCATACCCTGCGAGCCATTGCGCGGAAATTTCCTACAGACACATGTACCTACGCGTCCTGCAGGCGATTGGTTCCATGAATCAGACCCCGAAATGGGCTCACACTTCCTCACCCTCCACGAAAGTAATCACACCGATGTACGGCAGATTACGGTAACGCTCTCCAAAGTCCATCCCGTACCCCACCACAAATCGGTCTTCGATTTCAAACCCCCGGTAGTCGACAGGCACCTCCACGCGCCGGCGCGAAGGCTTGTCCAGCAACACACACACCCTCACACTGGCGGCACGCCGTGCCTTCAGGCTCTCAATCAGGTAACTGAAGCGCAGGGTCAACCCCGTATCCAGGATGTCCTCCACAACAACCACATCTTTCCCCGCCACGGGAGCATCCAGATCCTTGAGCACGCGCACTTCCCCGGAAGTGCGCGTTGCCGCCCCGTACGAGGAGATCGCCACAAAATCGAACTCCACAGGTCGCTGGATATGACGCACCAGATCCGCAAGGAAGAGAACCGCCCCCTTCAGAACGCCCACCAGAACCAGGGGGCGTTCCGGGTCCGGGTAGTCCTTCTGGATCGCATCTGCCAGTTCCCGAACCCGACGCTGGATCGTTTCCGCGGAGAACAAAATCTCACCGATAAAGTGGGGTGGAAGATCAGAGGCCGTCATGATCAAGAACGCATGTGCTTTCGAGAAATCCCCGGAATCCTACTCCCACTCGATCGTGGCAGGCGGTTTGGAACTGATATCGTACACAACACGGTTGACTCCCGGGACCTCGTTCACAATCCGGCTGGCAACGCGATCCAGAACGTCGTAGGGCAGGCGCGCCCAGGAGGCCGTCATGGCGTCCTCACTGGTCACAGCACGGAGGACAACAGGATATGCATAGGTGCGCGCATCCCCCATGACACCAACACTGCGGACTGGAACCAGAACAGCAAGCGCCTGCCACACTTTCCGATACCATCCACTCGCATGGAGTTCCTCGATGAAGACAGCATCCGCCTCACGCAGGATTGCAAGCCGCTCCGGTGTGACTTCACCGAGTATGCGTATGGCCAGGCCGGGTCCGGGAAACGGGTGACGGTGAACAATGCTTTCAGGCAGGCCAAGCTCAAGAGCAACGGCACGCACCTCATCCTTAAAGAGCCACCGCAGGGGCTCGATCACACGCAGGGTCATGTCGGCAGGCAACCCGCCCACATTGTGGTGCGTCTTGATCGTAGCAGCGCGCCCGCTCCCCCCGCTCTCGATAACGTCCGGGTAAAGCGTCCCCTGAGCCAGAAAGCGCACGCCTTTCAAATTATCGGCATGTTCTTCGAAAACCCGCACAAATTCATGGCCGACGATCTTCCGCTTCTCCTCAGGGTCTGTTACCCCGGAGAGCTTTTCCAAAAAGCGCTCCCGGGCATCCACGTAGATCAACCGGATGCCAAAAGCCTTTGCAAAATCGTCACGTACTTGCTCCGCCTCCCCCTTGCGCAAGAGCCCGTGATCCACGAAAATGCAGGTCAGTTGCTCACCGACGGCACGATGCACCAGAGCAGCAACGCAACAACTATCCACACCACCAGAAACACCGCACACCACACCGGCCTCACCCACGGCATCCCGGATTTCCTGGACTGCGCCAGCGATAAAGTTGGAAGGTGTCCAATCGCCATGACACCCACATCCCCGTATCAGAAAATTCCACAGCAACTGTTTCCCAAAAGGAGTGTGCGCGACCTCCGGGTGAAACTGTACTCCGTAGAGACGGCGTGCTGCATCCACCATTGCTGCAACCGGTGTGCTGGCCGTCGAGGCAACAATGGCAAAGCCCGGAGGAGCTGCCAGTACCGCATCCCCATGACTCATCCAGCAGGGAAGGCGTTGTCCCGGAACAGCAATACCATCAAACAATATTCCTGCTTCCTGCACAGTGAGCTCTGCAAGTCCGTACTCTCGCAGCTCAGAAGGAAGCACTTCCCCGCCAAGTTGGCTGGCCATCAGTTGTAAGCCGTAACAGATACCAAGTATCGGTATACCGAGATCATAGATACGCGGATCCACCACCGGTGCATCCGCCTCGTAGACACTGGCAGGCCCCCCGGAAAAGATGATCCCGCGTGGAGAACGCGACGCAATGACCTCAACCGGAGTGTCGTACGGAAGGATCTCGCAGTACACTCGACACTCGCGCACACGTCGGGCAATCAGCTGCGTGTATTGCCCGCCGAAATCCAGGACAAATACCACATCGTCTGTATGGTCGAGAACCGGCACAGACATCGCCTCCGGATAGGAGCCCATGAGCAGGAAGTCCCTGGAAGAGAACCGGAAAGTGGCTGGTGTTCAGGTGGAGAACGCTATCGAGCGGAGTGATACCTTTTTCGACGCAATCGAGGCAAAGGTAGATACTGGAAACGCCACACCGGGGTTGTCCAACAATACTGAAACCGCCCCAGGGCACTGACCCAGCCACATTTAGTATAACCGCATCGAAACGGGATTGTCAATAGTCCTGCCTGTACAGAAGCACAGACAATCTAGTATCCATTGCTCACCACCGCATCGGCACACTCGGAGCGTTCCTGTGCGATAACTTCCCGGGGTGTTGCATTACCCAGACGCCTCTGAGGAGTGTCCAGCCATACCATCAATGAGTCAAACAGGCGGGTGCGCACAGTCTCAAAATCCCATCCTTCCTGCAGAAGAGCCTCCCTCTCCTCCAACCACCGCCGGTGCGCCTCCCGACGCAGAGTCCCCTCCCGCCACCCTGCTTCCTCTCCCCATTCCATTCCTTTTCCCATATCCCGGGGTAGCCAGAGACAGCGCGCATCGAGGTAGTCCTCTAGCTCCTCGCACCATCGCCGGTACCCGGTATGCCAGACCAGCACGTTCTCCGCATCCAGCAAGAGATACTTACGGCGTCGTTCCAGGTAGTACGCACGTTCAGAAAGCACCTCATCAACAAACTGAGGCCGGGACCAGCTCTCTGATTCCGAGAGGAAATCAAAGAAGTACCGTAACGAGTCCAGAACGGTCAGGGCCGTATCCTCGTCCACCCGTGCGTTACGAATATAGTCACTGAACAGAAACCAGCGCAACTCAAATTCGTTGATCTGCTGTACTGGCTTTTCAAACTGATTGACCAGATAATCCAGGAAGAATTCTGTGTTGTAGCACATCCTCTGTGCGGCATGCGCATCAACCCCGGGTAGACACCGGATCCAGCGTTCAAAACGCCCCTGCATCTCCAGTACATCGTTATAGAGGGTAGAGAGATCGAAATCCTCTGTGTACTCCCTTCCCTCCTCCCGGGGATACTCTCCGTACCGATCCTTACCCGTCATGGCATCTCATCTCCACGCCCTGCAAGGCTCAGAGTCCGATATCCGGCAGCGCGTATCGCAGGAAGGCTACAGTGAAGACCATCAGTAAACCCAGTACACCGATCACTACCACGGACATGTACCGTTCCGGAACCATACTACGCCAGCCTATCGCAAACAGTATAGAAATAGGAAGGATAGCCGGGTACAGATAACGCCCCTGCGCCTGAAAATAACGTGTTAGAAACAGCAAGAAGGAGGCACCAACTAAGCCGCCTGCCACAAACAGCACGCGAATGCACGCCACCTGCGTCTCTGTGAAGTCTACCCGACGCCTCAGATGTGCTCGAACTCCCCCGCAAACGCCCACCACAGTGAGCAGGCCCGCAAGAATGTATATCTGCCCCGGGAGAAAAACTGGCACGCCCGTCGTCGCCGTGCGTGCTGTACCGTATACGGCCCAGAAGCTCTGAAACGACCAGGTAAGAGCAAGTTGCCAGTAGCTCTCCCATCCCCCGAGTTGCGCAGCCATATCGGCTGCCTGTGCTGTTCCCGAAAAGGCCCTCTGAAAAGCGCGCAACGGAACCCATTCACCGTACAGAGCACCGTTCCGCGCAAACCACCATCCACTGACCGCAAACGCCACTCCAAGTGCCCAGATCCCGCTCCGGATCAACTCGCCCACACGCTCTCCCTGTTGTCGCATCATCCAGAACCCGAATAAGATCACAAGCAGCAGCAACAGGGCGGTTGCCTTCGTCAGCACGGACAATCCCAGCAGTAAACCGATCCATCCTGCTCGCCACAGGTTCAACCCGTTCGTCAGACAAACACAGAGCATGAGAAGCGTCGCGCTGAAGCCTACTTCCAGGAGCGCATCGTTATTTACCGTCGAAGTAACCGCGATACGGCCCGGCAGCAGGGCCGCAAGACCACTCGCCATGATAGCGATCAGCGGAGCATCTGGTAGCAAAAGACGTGCGGTTCGGTAGATCAGCACAATCCCGACCGCACCACAGACCATCGAAACCCATCGCAAACCAGTGTAACCACCGGATACAAACAATGCCGCTATGGCATAGTACAGAGGAGGCTGGTGCCACTCGTAAGCCACGGGATCCTGCTGCATGTCTGCTGCAGTAGGGAGGCGCCCCTGCGCAACAGAGCGCACGTAAGCGACATGCGCCGCCTCATCCGGAGCATTCTGATATCCCGTCGCCCCCGTTGGAGCGCGATACGCATGCAAGCCGGCAAATCCCAGATAGCACAGAAGTAAGAACGGTAGCGCGACACGCCACAACCCCTTCGCCTCCTGCATGGAGGGCGGAAGAGGAGCAAGAGGCGGCCCCGCATCGCGCACGCGTTCTCTCCTACGCATATCCCTCTCTGCTCCACATGCGCGTACTCACTCTCCACTCTGCCGGATTTCCAGTACTACTACACCATTCTGCGCGAAGACAGGCACCCATAGCCCTTTACGCAGAGCATCCCGGATCAGTACACGGAAGTGCTCTTTCGGCTCCCCCTCATAGTACCACCGCTCCAGCGCGCGTTGTTCATTACCCGCAGGCCCCGCTGGTAACTCCGGGTCACTCCAGCGTTGCGGCGACCAGTTCAAATTGATCAGCGCATAACGCACCCCGTGTGCCAGCATCCAGGCAGCGAGGTCTGCTCCATTTCGCATGGTATCGTAGGGGATATAGGAAGAATGCAGAGCGTTTCCCCACATATAAAGACGATCCAGATAGAAGCCCCGTGTCTCATCGTAGAGAACAACGCGCGCATGCTCCTGCACATTCTGATTGATCCACTCACAGGCTGCGTAGACATCAAGCTGGCGCCGCAAAGCAGTCTCGCGCCCCTGGGGATCCCGTAACTGCATCAGCATGTCAGGTACAGAAAGCCCGGTAGGCAATACACCACGAA
>JANWZQ010000032.1 GCA_025054835.1 Chthonomonadaceae bacterium | reverse complement strand
TCACACGAGAATGAAACGGGGACGTGCTCAGCAGCACGTCCCCGTTGTTGGTATGTCCGCGCGGCGTGCAGTCTATTCGAACGTCAGGCCGTCCAGCCAGATGGTGAACGGCGCGTACTCCCAGGAGTCGAACGTGAAGCTGATCGCGCGCAGGTTTCGGAGATCTACAGAGCCCTCCACTTTCCGGGTCCACTGCGTGTTGCCTGTGAGGGGGATCTCGATCCGTGTCCACGTCCACCGGGCCTCGCTGTATCCGGCATCGCGGAGCGGGTTGTAGTCTTTGCCCGGGGTGAAGGTGATCGTGCCCCGATCGCCAATGAGTTTCACGACTGGCCCCGGGTCCTGAAATCCCGTTGGGTTCGGGTTCTCTGTTTTCATCCAGAAGGTCAGTTTTGTCTTTCCTTTTGTGGGGAACGGCCGGCTTTTCGGGGCAGGGAACACGGCGGTCACGTCGGCCCCGGGATAGGGTTGCGGGGTGAACTGCAGGGCCATGCGCCCGACGATCGCATCGGTCACATCTGTGAAGATGAGGCGTGCCCGGGCGTCGCCTTCCATGGTGAATCCCCATTCTGCGGCGTGGCCTTCCGTGCCGATCTCTGTTGTGGAGGGCGAGACCACAATCAGGTCGCGGTAGGCGAGGTCTGCTAGAGTTCCGTTGGAGACGGTGACGCCCAGACGGTAGTATCCGGGTCGGGGAAAGACGTGTGTGAATTTCGGGTCTGTGCGGGTTGCATCGCCGGTGTCCCAGAGGAAGGTGAGCGGGAGACCATTCGGGTCGTAGCTGAGGCTGGCGTCCAGTGACACGGGTTGTCCGGCCACGGCCACGGAGGGCGCGTTCAGGCGAGCTATCGGGGCCCGCTTCACAGCAGGATTGTCCGCGCGGGTCAGGCGGCTGACTTCGATGAACTGATCGGGCTCGGTGTTGTCCCGGGAGATGTTGTTGGCGACGTGCACCCAGTCGGCGTACATGGCGAAGATGCCCCAGCGGTTGTGCTCCAGGCGGTTATTCTGGATGATCCAGTGGAACGCTTTCCACCGGGCGCCTTTGCTCGCGCGGTCGCCCCGCAGGACAATGCCTCCGCCGTTGTTGTGGTGGCAGTGGTTGCCGGAAACGATGGTGTGCGACGAGGGTCCGTTGACGAAAACGATCCCTCCATGCTCGAAGTCAGGCTCGGGAGCGTTGTGCTTGCCGGTAGGCAGTCCGTTGTAGGCCGCCTCATTGCCGATCAGGACGGTCTGGTCGGACGCACCGAGCCAGAAGCCATAGGAGCCGTGATTGGCCCGGTTGCGAATGTAGGTGTTGCCCGGGCTCCAGGCCTCGAAGCAGTTGTTGTTGGCGTAGGAGCAGTCGTTTTCCACGAACAGGTTGCCGGTGGACACCCAGTTGTTCAGCACGCGGATGAACACACCGTCGCCGCCGTATCGGATGTCGTTGCGGAAGAACTGGTTGTGATTGGACCCGGACTCCAGCAGGACGCCGGTGGAGTCGCGGGCGTGCACCTCACCGGGTTTGATCCGGATGCCGTAGGAGAGGTTGTTGTCGGCGACGTGGTTGCGGCAGGCGGTCTCCATCTTGAGGCAGACGTTGGAGCAGTGTGAGAAATCGTTGTGCAGGATCTGATTGTCGTCGCATCGGCTCAGGTCGAGTCCGTTCCAGACGCGGTTGGCCCGGTTGTTGCGGATTACGGAGCGATGGATGCCGGTGAGGATGATCCCTCCGACGCGGTTGCCGTTGCCCCATCCGAACTCCGGGTCGTGATAGTTGTCCGAGAAGTCGCATTGCTCGATCAGCCACCCGGTACCGTTTCGCGCGACCAGGCCGCTTTCCCAGCCCCGGGCTTTGAGATTGCGAATGGTGACGTTGGAGCATCCGTCCGCCTCAATCGCGTTGCCGGTGAAGGACCTGAGATCTCCGGCTCTGCCCGGGCCGACGAGCGTGGCGCCGTTGCCGTCGATTGTCACGTTGCTGGCCCGGATAATCAAGCGGGCGTGCAACGTGGCGTTCGGGTCCAGCGTGGTATCCTGTGTGATCACGATCTCCTGTGGCGCGCCAAGGAGTGTGGCTGCGACCGCAGTTAGCGGCAGTATCATGGAACAGTTCTCCTCACTGCAGGGGATGACCATCGATTGGTGTGGTCGGAGGTATATTTCACTCCTGTGGGAGAGCGCTCCTTGTGGCGCGTGCGCGTGCGTATCATAATGAATGCCATGGCGCGTGTGATGGGACTGGACGTCGGGGAGAAGACCATCGGGGTGGCTCTGAGCGATGAGGCGGAGGTGCACGCCTTTCCTGCAGAGACAATCTGGAGACGACCCGGCTGGCGGCAGGACATGCGGTCCGTACGGGATCGGGCACAGGCACATCAGGTGCGGGCCATTGTGGTGGGCATGCCGCTCAACATGGATGGCACGCGGGGGGCGCAGGCAGGAAAGGTGGAGGAATTTATTCGCTCCCTGCGCAACTACGTGCGCGTGCCGATAATCGTGGAGGATGAGCGACTGACGAGCTGGGAGGCCGAGCAGCGTCTGCTTGCCGGAGGGTACACGCAAGAGAAGCGGAAGGAGATGGTACATGCAGTGGCTGCCAGTCTGATCCTGCAGGCCTATCTGGACCGGAAACGCTGTGAGTCAGCTGGTGGTCCGTTGAAGTGAGTGGCGTTCCTGCATGAAACCGGGAAGGCGTGTGTGGAGTGCCGTCCTCCTGCTGACGGCGATCCTGGCAGGGATTTGCGGGTGGGGATGGTTGCAGTTTCAACCGGCCTCACGCACTTATCGGCCTGTTTCCGTGGTTGTGGAACCGGGCGCGAACCTGACAACAGTCAGCGCGGTGCTGCGCCGGCAGGGGGTAATCCGCAACGCCCTGGCACTGCGCTGGGTTGCTCGCTCCTGGAACGGACGCTGGAAGGTACGTGCCGGTCTGTACACCCTGTCTCCGGACATGAGTCTGGCGCAGATTATCCAGCGTCTGCAACAGGGGCCCGAGCAGCCGCCTGCAGATCAGGTGCGCGTGACTGTTCCTGAAGGGTACACCCTGCGACAGATCGCGGAGGTTCTTCATCGGCAGGGCGTGACGGATCGTGAGCAGTTTCTGGCCTGCGCGACGGATGGAGCACAGATTGCCCGGTTGCAGGCGGATTTCCCGCTTCCCGCACGCACTCTCGAAGGCTACCTCTACCCGGACACCTACTACTTTCGCCGGAAAACACCCGCTGTGCAGGTGATCCAGACGTTTCTGGCGAACTTTAGCCGGCGGTTCGCCCGTCCCTATCAACAGGAAATCAGGGCAAGCGGGCGTACCCTGCATCATCTGGTTACTGTGGCCTCGCTAATCGAACGCGAGGCGCGTGTGCCGCAGGACCGTGCGCGCATTGCCGGGGTCCTTGACAATCGGTTGCAACGGGGCATGCGTCTGGAGGTTGACGCGAGCGTGCTGTATGCACTGGGCACGCACCGGGAGCGCGTTCTGTACCGCGATCTGAAGGTTGACTCGCCGTACAACACGTATCGTCACCGGGGGTTGCCCCCCGGCCCGATCGCGAACCCCGGGCTGGAGGCTCTGAGGGCCGCGCTGCACCCGGAGCCGCACGCTTACCTGTACTACGTGGCTCGTCCGGACGGGTCGCACATCTTCACGTCTACCTATGAAGCACATCAGGCCGCCGTTCGTCGCGCGCGAGCAGAACGTGCTACTCTGGAACGTCGGAAGGAGGAACGTCCTGGTGGATAATCCCGGCGCCCCCGCAGGGGAACCAAAGCGTTCGCCCCGTCGGGGACTGCATCTGTTTTGCCCGGACCGACTGGTCAACTCCGTGCTGGAGATCGCGCCTGCCGAACTGCGACAGCAGGGCATTCGCGGCATTATTCTCGATCTGGACAATACGCTGGTGCCGTGGCGCCGGGAAGAGATCAGCCCGGACGTGATGGCGTGGTTGACCCGTTTGAAATCCGAGGGCTTTCAGCTGTGCATTCTGTCCAACTCGGTGCTGAGCCGGCGTTCCGAGCGCATCGCGACGTTGCTCGGATGTCCCAACGTGCGGCAGGCGCGGAAACCCCGACGCCAGGGCTTCCGTCGGGCCATGGAGGCGATGGGCACCACGCCTGCCGAGACCGCAGTGATTGGCGATCAGATGTTCACGGACATTCTCGGGGGTAACCGTTCCGGGATCTACACGATCATGGTGCGGCCGCTGCACTCCCGGGAGTTTCTCTACACACGCCTTGTCAGTCGCCCTCCGGAACGGTTGCTGCTGCGTTTGTTCCGCCGTCGGGGATACCTGTAGGTGCCGGCCAGCGCCGGGCGGCTCCGGGCGCAGGACGGAACAAACGTGTCCATGGGTGCGTCAAACAATCAACCCTTGCTGTCCGTGCGTGGAACAACCCGTGTTGTGGGTGTTTTCGGGTGGCCCGTTGCGCACAGCCTGTCCCCGCCCATGCATAATGCGGCCTTCGCCGCGCTCGCCATGGACTGGATCTACCTGCCGTTTCCCGTGCGGCCCGAAGATCTGGGGAGGGCTGTGCAGAGCCTGAGCGCGCTTGGCATTGTTGGCGTGAATCTGACCATCCCGCACAAGGAGCGTGTGCTCCCCTTCCTGGACGAAATCACCGAGGAGGCGCGCCTGATCGGTGCAGTGAACACCGTGCACTGTGTGGAGGGGCGGCTGATTGGCGACAACACCGACGGGCGTGGCTTCTACGAGCCGTTGCGGGTATCAGGGATCCCGGTTCACGGGCAGAGCGTTGTGGTGTTCGGTGCCGGGGGAGCGGCCCGGGCTGTCGTGTTCCAGCTGGTACGTCAGGGGGCGCGGGTCCTGCTGGTCAATCGGACGCGGGAGCGCGCGGAGAGACTGGCGCAGGACGTGTATCGGGCGGGGTTTCCCGGAGAATGTGTTCGGGTGATTGCTCTGGAGGATACCGGAGCGCTCGTGCGGGCTATTCACAACGCCATGCTTCTGGTGCACACGACCCGTGCCGGCATGCATCCGGACAGTGATGCGCTGCCCCCGATCCCACTGGAGGCACTGCACCGGGATCTTCTGGTCTATGATCTGGTCTACAACCCCATGGATACCCGATTGTTGCAGGAGGCACGCCGCCGTGGTTGTGCTGTCCTGACCGGGGTCCAGATGCTGGTCTATCAGGGAGCCATCGCGTTCCAGCGTTGGACCGGTCAGTGGCCCCCCACGCCGATCATGGAGCAGACCGTGCTGCAGATGCTGGGGCAACCGATGAGCGGGCAAGAAGAAGAGGGCGGTAGTGCCGCCGCGAGGTGACGGCAGAAGCCCTTGCTCCGTGAAGTCTTGCACGATATAATGAGGATATGATATAATCGCGCATTCCGCGCGCCGGCGTGGCGTTGTGGATGTGCCTGACGCGTTGTGCGCGTCGTTTCGGGCTTCGAGCAGGAATGGTGACTCACGGACACGTCCAGAGACAAATCCCCCCGGTGAGTGGGTTGGTGGAGACACAAGCATGGTAATGGCACGCAAAAGCATGGGCGACTATATGCTGGAGAAAGGCTACATCTCGCCCGAGCAGCTGGAAGAGGCGCGCAAGGCGCAGCAGAGCACCCGCGGCGACCTCGCAAAGATTATGGTGGACATGGGCATCAACCCGCGTGACGTGTACGAGGCCAAGGCGCAGGAGATGGGAGTGCCTTTCGTCGACCTGTCCGTCTACAAGCCGGACCCGTCGGCCATCAACGTGGTTCCCGAGCACGTCGCCAAACGGCACAACGTCATTCCGGTTAAGAAGGACGGCAATGTGTTGTATGTGGCCATGGCGGATACCAACAACCTGACTGCCGCGGATGACCTGCGGCTGGTCTCCCGGTGTCAGGTGCGCGGCGTCCTGGCGGTCCCGGAGCACATCGAGGAGGCGATCAGTCGTCTGTACGGTGGCACGACGGTGGAGGGCGTCCCGGGGGCGTCTCCCGGCATGAACCCCCTCAAGAACGGTGGTGGCACGGCCGAGGTGATCAGCAGTGATGCCAAAGCGGATCTCGCGATGGCCATGGCGCAGTACAGCGCGTTGAAGGACCGGGAGATCAAGGACGACGATGAGGACGTTGTGAAGGCGTCTGATGATGCGCCCATCGTGCGTCTGGCCAACACCATCATTCAACAGGCGATCAAAGAGCGTGCCTCCGATATCCATATCGAGCCCGACCGGCGGGGGGTCCGCGTGCGCTACCGCATCGATGGCGTTCTGCACGAGACCATGCAGATGCCCAAGTACATTCAGATGCCGGTGACCGCCCGTTACAAGATCATGGCGGAAATGAACATTGCGGAGCGGCGTCTCCCGCAGGATGGGCGTATCGGGATCAAGTACGACGGGAAGGATTACGACCTGCGCGTCTCCTGTCTGCCCAATCTGCACGGCGAGAAGATCGTCATGCGCATTCTGGATAAGAGCAGCGTCATGATCGGTCTGAACAAGCTGGGCTTTACTCCGGAGGTGCAGGCCAAGCTGGAAGAGCTGGCGATGCAGCCGAACGGCATGATCCTTTCCACCGGACCGACCGGTTCCGGGAAAACCACCACCCAGTACTCGTTGCTGAACAAGCTGAACACCATCGAGAAGAACATACTGACTGTTGAGGATCCGTGCGAGTACCAGTTGAGCGGGATCACGCAGGTTCAGGTCAACAAGAAGGCCGGTCTGACGTTCGCCTCGGCTCTGCGCTCCTTCCTCCGGCAGGACCCGGACATCATCATGGTGGGTGAGATGCGCGACCTGGAGACTGCCGAGATCGCGGTCGAGTCCGCGTTGACCGGGCACCTCGTCCTCTCCACGTTGCACACTAACGATGCGCCTTCCGCCACGATCCGCCTGATCGACATGGGCATTGAACCGTTCCTGATCTCGGCTACTGTGATCGGGGTTCTGGCGCAACGCCTCGGCCGCCGGATCTGCCCCAACTGCAAGGAGTTCTATGAGGAGGAGGCGATCAACCTGCGCCGCTTCGGTTTCAAGGTGGAAGATCCGCATCAGAAGGTACAGCTGGCGCGTGGGCGCGGCTGTGAGGCCTGCCGCTACACCGGCTACAAAGGGCGCATTGGCTTCTATGAGCTGATGACGATGAACTCGGAGATCGCCGAGATGATCGTGCGCCGTGCCCCGCTAACCGAACTCAAGGAGGCCGCCAAGGCCAACGGCATGAAGGAGCTGCGTGAAGACGGGTTGATCAAGGTGCTGGAGGGTCTGACCACACCCGATGAAGTGATGCGCGTCGTCTTCACAGCAGGTTACTGATCGCTCTGCGTTGTTGTCGCGAGCGCATCGCAAGCATGGCTCCGAGGCGTTCCGGTCTCTCTGAGCTTTCTGCATCCGGTATGCAGAGGGGCCTGAGAAATTCCGACATGGTGGGGTGACCGCACGCGGAATGCGTCGCCCGGTGCATCCCTGTTTCTGGAGAAAGTGCAGTGTCGAACAATCCGTCCTACCCACACAACCCGCAACAACCGGGTGTGCCCCCGTTACCGGGGCAACCTGCCGGGATGCCGGGGGGTATGCCGCAGATGCCCGGCCAGCCGGCTGTGTACGGGCAGGGGCAAACCCCGGTGATTAATCCAATGACAGGGCAACCCGCCCAGGCCGTCCAGCCGGCGGTGGCGAGCGCGCGCCCCACGCCAATCGAGGATGCGCACATCGATGACCTGCTCCGCGCCATGCATGAGAAAGGGGCGTCGGACCTGCACATCGCGGTCGGTATTCCGCCCATTATCCGCGTGGATGGCGCGCTGGTGCCTCTGCCCTTTGAGAAAGTCTCACCGCAGGACTCCCAGCGCCTCATCTACGATATCCTGACCGACGAGCAGATCCAGCGTTTTGAGACGGATCTGGAGCTGGATTTCTCCTATCAGCTGGCGCGGATCGCCCGATTCCGCGTCAATGTCTTCCGCGACAAGGGGAGTGTAGCCTCGGCGTTCCGGCAGATCCCGCAGAAGATCCCGACCATCAAGGAGCTGGGGTTGCCTCCGGTTCTGGAGGAACTGACCCGCCTGCCTCGCGGCCTGATCCTGGTCACGGGACCGACGGGGTCCGGGAAGTCGACCACGCTGGCTGCCATGATCAATCAGATCAATCTGGAGGCCAGCAAGCACATCATCACCATCGAGGACCCGATCGAGTACCTGCACACGCACCGGTTCAGCGTGATCAATCAGCGGGAGGTCGGGCAGGACACGCGCCAGTTCAAAAACGCGTTGCGCGCGGCTCTGCGCGAGGACCCGGATGTGATCCTGGTAGGGGAGATGCGCGATCTGGAGACCATGCAGATGGCAGTCTCTGCCGCGGAGACCGGGCACCTCGTGTTCGCGACGTTGCACACCAACTCCGCCGCAACGTCGGTGGAGCGTATCGTGGACTCGTTCCCGCATGGTCAGCAGGAGCAGGTACGTTTGCAGTTGTCGAACAACCTGCAGGCCATTCTGTGCCAGCAGTTGATCCCGCGAGCCAATCAACCGGGGCGCGTCTGTGCCATGGAGATCATGCGTGCCTCGCCGGCCATTCGCAACCTGATCCGCGAGGCCAAGGCGCACCAGATCACCTCGATGATCCAGACCAGTGCCAATCTCGGCATGCAGACAATGGATCAGAGCCTGCGCGACCTGTACGTGCGCGGTATCATCTCGTACGAAGAAGCGATGAGCCGTGCGATGAACCCGCCGGAACTGGAAAAAATGATCAAGACAGCAACCATGCCGCAGTCCGGTTCGGGATACTCCGGGCGGTGAAACCGACGTCAGTCTCTCTGCGTACCGGTACGTCAGAGACATCCTGTAGCGATTGAGACGCTCGACTCGATCAGATCATTCAGGAGTGCAAGATGCCCGTTTTTCAGTACACAGTGCGAGACGCGACCGGCGCCGTGCGCACGGGCACGTCCGAAGCAGAAAATCAGGAAATCCTGAAGCGCCGCCTGCAGGAGCAGGGCTTCACTGTCAGCGATCTCAAGCAGACAGCTGCGGGCCGCAAGTCCAACCCCGGGGGAGGCTGGGGGCGCGTCAAGCTGAACGACCTTTCCATCTTCTGCCGTCAGTTCTCCACCATGATTGACGCGGGCGTCTCGCTGGTGCGCGCGCTCGACGTGCTGGGAGAGCAGACGCAGAACCCGAAGCTGCGCCGCATCCTGCAGGATATTCAGACCGAGGTGGAGAGCGGGCAAACACTCTCCAAGGCCATGTCCAAATACCCCAAGGTGTTTAACAACCTGTTCATCGGTCTGATTCGCGCCGGTGAGGTGGGTGGTGTGCTGGAAGAATCCCTGCAGCGCCTCTCCCACTTCCTGGAGAAGGACATGGAGTTGCGGCGAAAGGTCAAGGCTGCGCTGACCTATCCCTCCATCGTGGTGGTGGTCGCGATCCTGATCGTGCTCGGTCTCTGTACCTTCATCGTGCCGAAGTTCGTGGAACTGTTCCGCGACCTCGGGGTGAAAGAGCTGCCGTGGATGACCCAGTTCCTGGTGGACTTCAGTGACTTCCTGAAGACCAAGTGGTACATCGGGATCGGCATCATTGTGGCGCTCTGGCTGGCGATCAAGTACTTTGGCACCACCAAGGTGGGGCGCCGTGTCATCGATCGGGTGAAGCTCAAGATACCGGTATTCGGTAAGCTCGGGCACAAGATCTGCCTGGCGCGCTTCGCGCGCACGCTCTCCACCCTGCTGGTCTCCGGTGTGCCGATCCTGCAGGCCATGGAGACCGTGGCCGGCACTGTGGGCAATGAGATCATCAGTGAGGCGATCATGAACGCCCGGGCCCGCATCCGTGAAGGAGACCGGATCAATGACCCGCTGGAGAAGAGCAAAATGTTCCCGCCGATGGTCGTGCACATGATCTCTATCGGTGAGGAGTCGGGTGCTCTGGACCAGATGCTCTCCAAGATCGCCGAGTTCTACGAGGGGGAGGTGGAAGCGCAACTGCAGTCACTGACCTCCGCGATCGAGCCGGTCATGATCGTGTTCCTTGGCTTCTGTGTGGGGTTCATCGTTATCGCCATGTTCATGCCGCTGATCCAGGTGATCCAGAACCTGACGGACGGCGGCGGCGGTAACGACAGTGCAGCGGCAGCAGAAGGGTAGTCATGATCGCGCTCCACAGCGCGATGAGGGGCGGGGAGAGCCCCGCCCCTCTCTACGTGTCCCGGGTACAGGCCTGTGAGGGCTCTGCAGAGGAGATCAGGAAATCCACACGATGATGGCACCGCCGGTGGGCTTCTGGGTCGTTATGGCATTTCTGCTGGGCGCGTGTGTGGGCAGTTTCCTGAACGTCGTGATCTATCGCCTTCCAATTGCCAGCAAGGACCTGAACCTGAACCAGCCCCGATGGTCCTTCTGCCCTCATTGCCAGCACCGGCTGATGCCCTGGGAGCTGGTGCCTCTGATCAGCTTTCTGCTCCTGGGCCGGCGCTGCCGTACATGCAAACGCCCGATCGCATGGCGCTACTTCGGCGTGGAACTGCTGACGGCCACGCTATTCGCTGCTCTGGTCTGGTTCACACAGGCCAATCCTGCGACGGCCGTGGCCCTGCTGGCCTTCACCGCCGTTCTCGTACCGATTGCCTTCATCGATCTGGAGCGCTTCGAGATTCCGCTCTCTCTGACGCTGCTGAGTACGCTTATCCCTCTGGCGCGTGATCTCTGGGGAGTTCTTTCCCGGGAACCCGCCCACGAGTTGCTATGGGGGTGGATGCCGCGTTCCGCTCTGGGCGCTCTGATCGGCGTGCTGATCTTTGGCACGGTGCGCGTGGCAGGATGGCTCTGGAAAAGAGTAGAAGCCATGGGGCTTGGAGACGTTCTGCTGGCGCGAGGCATTGGCGCCATGCTGATCGCCGTTACACCTGCGGGTGCTCATCCGCTTCGCCTGTTTCCGGTCTGGGTGTTGCTCTCCTGCCTGTCCGGGATTGTTGTTGGCTACCCGATCATTCTGTGGCGAAATCGCCAGCAGGAAGGGCAGGAATTGCACGAGCGAGCGGAGAATTCAGCGCAGGACGCTGCAGCAACCGATACGCAGGGTACGCTGTGGGAGCAACTACGCGATATTGGCTGGTGTCTCTGGCTGGGCGATCTCGGGGAATACTGGCGGTCTGTGCGCGGCCAGCAGCCGGCGGCAACGGACGCACCGGAAGCAGAGGAGTGGCGTCCTGAACCCTCTGCGATCCCCTTCGGTCCGTTTCTGGCAATAGGATTTCTGGCAACGGTCTTTCTGGGCGAGTGGCTGACAAAAGCATATCTCGATTACGCTTTTCCCCCCGCTCCACCCGGGCCCTGATCGGGCAGAGGAACAAGCCTCTGGCGACGGTCGTCAATACAACAGGGAAGTCCGGGCGTTCCCGGCGGCTCCGAGCGCGTCTGACGGGGACTCGTGATGAGAAGGCAGCAGGTGTGACAACCATGTATCAAGCGTATTCTGCCCGAAAAGGCTTTTCGCTGGTCGAATTGCTAACCGTAATCGCAATCATTGCCATACTGGCAGCGATTGCGTTTCCTGTTTTCAATAACGTGCGCAAGAAGCAACGCGAGTCGACCTGCCTGACGCAGATGCACGATCTGTATCGCAACCTCAAGCTCTACTACGCGGACAACAACAAGTATCCTGCCGCGTTGCTGGGCTTTGCGGAGAACATCGATGGCACGTTCTACACGGGTAGCGGACAACCGGTCAGCCTGGAGCGTCTCACCTACCGGCCTCTGACCGGGGAGCAACGCTATCTGAAAGATAAGAATGTATTCTCCTGTCCGGATAACCCTGTGAAAGACCCGCAACAGGTCACCACAGTGGTCTACCCACCGAACGTGCCATTGACCGGCACCGTCGTGTTCACCCAGCGCATTGCCGATAACATCCGCAACAAGGCTGTCCCGGCAGGACAGCCCATCTACTTCTACACGTATGACAGTTATGATATCGGCCCGCGGCTGGACAGCAACGGTCGGCCGATACCGAACACGTGGGAGCTGCACTACAGTCTGGACTGGACGGGTGGCAGCGGGCCCGGCGACCCGCCGAATCAATTGAAGTACGCCAGCACGGCGCCGGAGAACAGCACAGTGGTGACCTGGTGCACCCACCATGCCGCACTCGCCGGGAGCGATCAGGTCAACGTGCTGCTGCTATCCGGTACGGCGAAGAATGCCCCGGTCCGGGCTTTCATGGCGCAGGGGCCGTTGAACTTCCGGTTCTGAACCGCATGCGTACACCTGCCGGTGCTTCCGTGAACCCGGCCGGTACAGGGGGGTGTGGGAAATGACACGACAACAGCGCCGCAGGGCGTTCACCATGGTAGAATTGCTGACAGTGATTGCAGTGATTGCAATCCTTGCCGCGGTCCTGTTTCCCATCTTCGGGACGGTGCGTGAGCAGGCACGTCAGGCGAGCACGATGAGCAACATGCACGATATCTATGTGGCGGCGCGCATGTTCTACGAGGATGAAGGGCGCTTCCCCAACGTGCTGTTCGGCTACGCCGAGGTCCCGGATACCAGTCTCAACCCACCCTTCCGGCCCGCTCTGCCCGGCGAGGAGGGCAGCGTCGTGCCGATGGAACAGATTTCCGGAATACACCCGTCCGGGCAGGGCCTCAGCCGTAGCTCCATGTTCCGTGAGCAAGTCAAGAACGTGCAGGCCTATTTTGCGGGAAGCGATCAGGCCAGAGACCGTCGGGAAGTCACTGTGGTGTACTGGCCGGTGAACTCACCCATCGGTCAGGCTAACGGATCCAGCATTGACGCAAACGGGCGTCTGGTGAACGGCGTTCCCGTACGATGGTATGCGACCGACTCCTCCGGGCAATGTACGGTGTACGGTGATAGCGACCTGCCCAACATTCCGGGCCGCAACTACGTGGGGCAGGCCAAACTCTTCTATCGCATGGATGCCATGGACATTGGCCCGATGGTTGATGCGGAGGGGCGCCGGGTCACCGATCAGAACGGCAGGCTGGTCTATGAGCTGCACTACACACCGGACTGGACGCACCTGCTGGGCACGCGCTGCGACGTGGACGCCAGTGGCAACCCGTACATCGCGCAGCTCAAGTACCGCAACCCGCCTCGTGAGCGCACCATTCTGACCTACAACACCCACCATGTGGCTTTCAGCGGCAGCCCCTACGTCCTGGTGCTGCGTGCCGACGGCGTGGTGCGCAAGATGCACGTGCGCGACGCAGTCCGCCAGTTGCCTCTGAACTATCGTTGAAGTCGCGTTCTTCTCTCCATGCCGGTGACAGGATGCGTGACGCTGGCACCGGCTCGAACCGGGGAACATTCGGCGCGGGCATCGCGTCGGAAAACAGAGGAGACGAAAGGATCTCCGGGCAACCTGCGGGCGTGCAGAGCCTCTGTGGAGAGGGTTTGATAGTCATGAGAGAAGGCATCCAGTGGCTCCGCCAGGAGCGGCGGATATCCGGTAGCAGACCGGGATTCACACTGCTTGAGATCCTTGTGGTCCTGGTCGTTTTGTTGATCGGGATCATGACGGTACTGCGCCTCTTCCCCGGTGGTTTTCTGGCCATCCAGCGTACGGGCGAAGCAACAGCAGCACAGGCACTGGAAGCTGCCATGCGGGAGCAGCAGAAGAACCTGGATATGGTCGCCGACAGCACCGCTTCCGTGGTCTTCCGGAATGGAGAACCGATTCTGACGCAGGATGTGTTGCCGGATGACCTGAGCGCTGCCACGTTCGCCGAGATGACCGCCCGCGGCTCGACAGATCACCCCTACTTTCTTTCCGATTGCAACCGGATCAATTGGATCATCGGCGAGACCTTCCGGCTGCCGGTGCCCACGCCCAACCCGGTCACCGGGGCCCTCGGCTCAGTACATATCCTGTCGCAGGGGCCGGTGCGCAACTACCTGGGCCGCAATCAGTTGAACGACCTTTCCGACAGCATCAACGTCTACGGGATGCCTATGGAGCGGATCGAGCAGAGTTCTGTGCCTACCCCGGAGCGCCCCGATCCGACACCGGTGTTGCTGCATGAAAATCAGTACGCGATCGACTACGAGCGTCTGCGGATCGCGTTCTTCCCACGTGCGCAGAATTTTGCGTTGCGGCCTCCGCCGAACAACAGGCGAGAGTTCTTCATCACTCTGGACTACTACGGGCTGGAGGGTGGTGTTCCGGTCCGGCGCACGCTGCTGCGTGGCCGGATTGAGGTGCCGGATGTGCCCATGACCCGTTCGGCTACGGCGTTGCGCCCGGTCTGGCAGCCGATTTTCCAGGATCCCAACGATCCGGAGCTGCCCAACGATCCGCGGGGTGCCAGCCTGCCCGCGCGATGGGCTCCGGGGTTCAGCACCATTGTGCGGGATACCGAGGAAGTGAGCCGGGCGTTCCGCATGCTGACCGAAGTGCCTGTGCAGGACAGTGGCGTGGTGCCCAACTGGTCGCCGGATGACCCCTATGAGTACGTCTGGTACAGCAGCCAGATCACTCCCGGCATGCCGATGAACAGTCCGGGCTACGTGCCGGCCAATCCCGGGGTGCTTCTGTTCAACCCGCGGGGATACGACGCTGTGGTGCAGACCTCGCGGGGCCCGCAGCCCTTCCGGGTGCGCGTGGACTACGCTCCGTTCGACAACCATATCATCCGGGATGAGCGCACGCTGTCCGGGCAACGCCCCTATGTCGTGCGCCTGTCGCTACCGTTCATCCTGCGTTCCGGTGACGTGTTGAACGATCAGACGACCTATCGCGGGTTGTTCAAGTGGTGGGCCAACATTCGGGATCCGAACTCAGTGGTGCCCTCGCCGGACCTGATGATCTTTAACTCGGACACCGGCGCGGAGATCGCGCGCCTGGTAAACAACACGGTGGTGATTGGTCCCGGGCTGGTGCCGCCGCCCGGCAACGCTCCGGCATT
>JANWZQ010000053.1 GCA_025054835.1 Chthonomonadaceae bacterium | reverse complement strand
CGTAAGAATTGTGTTTTAATTTTACATTATCGGACTATTTTGTTCGGTGCTCGCATTCCTTCGGGAAATGTGCTACCCTAATGCAGTCTGTTGAGCTGGTGAGGAGATAGGAGTGTACTGCAATGGGGCGTGTGCGTGTACTGGATGACAATACGGCCAACCAGATTGCAGCTGGAGAAGTAGTGGAGCGACCTGCATCGGTGGTGAAAGAGCTGGTTGAGAACGCGATCGATGCGGGGGCAAGGCAGATCCGTGTTGTGCTGGAGGAAGGGGGGAAGCATCGCGTACGGGTGCAGGATGATGGGTGCGGGATGTTGCGGGATGATGCGGTTCTGTCTCTGCACCGTCATGCGACAAGTAAGATCTGTTCTGCCGAGGATCTGTTTGCGGTGAGGACTCTGGGGTTTCGCGGAGAGGCGCTACCTTCGATTGCTTCGGTTTCTCGCTTTGAGATGTGGACCAAGGCGGGTGAGGAGCCGATTGGCACGCGCATTCTTGTGGTTGGCGGGGTAGTAGAGCTGGTGGAGGATGTGGCAACGCCGGATGGGACGGTGGTGGAGGTCTCGCATCTGTTTTTCAACACGCCGGCGCGCTTGAAGTTCTTAAAGAGCACACCAACGGAGCTTGCGCGGGCGCTGGACATTGTGGGTCATCTGGCCGTGGCGTATCCCGGGATAGCGTTTCGTGTGCTCCACGGGGAGCATGAGGTTTTTGCAACTCCGGGTACCGGGGAAGTACTGGCATCTCTCGCGGCGGTCTGGGGCCGGGATGTGGCTCGTCGGCTGATCCCGATGGAGTACTGTGTGCCCGGGCTCGTTGTGAAAGGCTATGTGGCAACGCCGGATATGTCGCGTCCGGGGCGTTCGCACGAGTTGTTCTTCGTGAACCGCAGGCCGGTGCGCAGCCGCTTGCTGTGTCATGCCGTGGAGGAAGCGGTACGCTCGCTCACACCGGAGGGGCGTTATCCTGTTGCGGCTGTTTTTGTAGAGGTTGACCCGGGTATGGTGGATGTGAACGTACACCCTACCAAGGTCGAGGTGAAGTTCACGCACGACAGTGATGTACATCATGCCGTAACCCGGGCAGTAAAGACTGCCCTGCTGGACTACGGAATAGTGCCTGTGGCGCAACCTGTGGCCGTTCCGATATCCGACTCCGGACGCCCGGATGCCGATCTCCTGTCGACCGGGGAGGATCGTGGCACGCAGACCGCCAGTGATCGTGCCACGTACATGCCAGAGGCTGTGGTGACCGATCCGCTGGGCTCTCTACTGACGGCTGGATCGCCTGCGGAGGAGGCCATCGTTCCACCTGCGCGACCAAGACCTTTTGCGGAGCAGTTGCGCGCATTCCGGGTGCTCGGGCAGATACAGAACACATATATTGTTGCGTCGACAGAACAGGGGATTGCAGTCATCGATCAGCATGTGGCTCATGAGCGGGTGTTGTACGAGCGGCTTACAGTGGCCAGAAATTCCAATGGCATCCCGTCGCAGCGTCTGGTGGTTCCACTGACATTGCACCTGGGCCGGCGGGAGGCGGTGCTTCTGGAACAGCACTGCGCGGACTTCGCGGCAGCGGGGTGGGATATTGCGCCTTTCGGCGGGGAGAGTTTCGTGGTGCGTGCTGTGCCGGCGTTGATCGCGCAGAAGCCGTACGAGCAGATCCTGCGTGATATGATCGATGAACTGGTGCATCAGGCGGTATCACGGCGACTGCTGGTACAGCGCGAGCATGTGACCATCACCAATGCCTGTCGGATGGCGGTGAAGGCGGGCGATCCACTTACGATAGAGGAGATGGAGGGGCTGTTGCACCAGCTGGCGGAGACCGAAAATCCATACCTGTGTCCGCATGGCCGTCCCATTGTGGTCACTATCAGTTTGCGCGATCTGGACAGGCTCTTCAAGCGTGCTTGAGAAGGCAGGAGGACATAACAGCGGAGAAAGGGTGCATGTCTGTGGCACAGAAACTGATACTGGTGATTGATGACGAACCGGCGATTGGCCGGATCATCAAGGTCAATCTGGAGCGCAGGGGATATCGTGTTGAGATCAGCGTGGACAGCGTGGCGGCACTGGAGCTCCTGCGCAACGGCCATTTGAGGCCCGACCTGATTCTTTCGGATGTGACCATGCCGTACATGGACGGCATCGAGTTGCTGACACGTGTGAAATCGGATCCAGATCTGGCAGCAATCCCTTTCGTGATGGTGACTGCCCGGTCTCGTGACGCGGACATCATTGCTGGTCGGGAGCGTGGAGCGTTGCACTATCTTACCAAGCCGATTGTGCTGGAGGAGTTGTTCGAGGTTGTTGAGCAGACGATCGGGAGCGCGGAGGGGGCAGAGAGCGCCTCGCAATGAGGAGCAGTGTGGCATGCTTCTTGCCGGACTCCTGTTGAGAGAACATGCAGGGGAAGCGGAATGAGCTACGGGATTGAGGAGTTGTTCCGACAACGGATTGCCATTATTGATGGGTCCATGGGTGCCCTTCTGTTCAGGCGTCGACTGGCGGAAGAGGAATGGCGGGGCGAGCGGTTCAAGAACCACCCGATTGACCTGAAGAACAATCCGGATGTTCTGAACCTTTCCAATCCTGAGATCATTGCCAGCATTCATCGCGCTTATCTGGAAGCCGGCGCGGACATCATCGAGACCAACACGTTCACCGCGACGTCGATTGCGCAGGCCGATTTTGGTCTGCAGGATCTGGTGTATGAGATGAATGTTGCGGCGGTTCAGATTGCACGGCGGTGTGTGGAGGAGGCGATGGCAAAGGATCCTGCGCACCCGCGCTTCATTGCTGGCTCCATCGGGCCGATGAATCGCACGCTGTCGATATCGCGGGACACCAATGATCCCGGGGCCCGCGAGGTCACGTTCGATCAGGTCATGCAGTCCTACTATGAGCAGGTATGTGCCTTGATGGACGGGGGGGTCGATATCCTGCTGCCGGAGACCACTTTCGATACTCTCAATCTCAAGGCGGCGTTGTTCGCGATCCAGAAGTATTTTGAGGAGACCGGAAAGCGGGTTCCGGTGATCGCCAGCCTGACCATTTTTCCACAGGGGGGCGGAAGGACGCTTTCTGGCCAGACGCTGGAGGCAGCATGGATCTCTATTTCGCATGCGCCTCTGTTCGCTGTGTCTTTGAACTGCGCGGTTGGGCCCGACATGATGCGCCCGCATATCGAGGCGTTGTCCAGAATGGCGCCGATCTACGTGGGGGCCTATCCCAATGCCGGGTTGCCCGATGAGTTGCTGGAGAACGGATTCCCGGAGACGCCGGAGAGCATGGCGCCGCAGTTGCGTGAATGGGCGGAGAACGGGTGGTTGAACTTTGTAGGGGGGTGTTGCGGGACGACTCCGGAGCACATTCGCGCCATTGCGGAGGCTGTTCGAGATTGTCCGCCACGTGTGCCTCCAGTCGTGGAGCCCTGCATGCGCCTGAGTGGTCTGGAGCCTCTTGTGATTCGCCCGGGCACCAACTTCATCAACATCGGGGAACGCACCAATGTGACGGGTTCACCGACGTTTGCGAAGCTGATCCGTGCCGGTGACTATGAGGGGGCGTTGCGTGTGGCGCAGCAGCAGGTGGAGAACGGCGCCAACATCATTGACGTCAACATGGATGAAGGCCTTCTGGATAGCGTGGAGGCCATGACGAAGTTCCTCAACTTGGTGGGGCCGGACGACTCTATCTCCCGGGTGCCCATTATGATTGACTCCTCCAAGTGGGAGGTGATCGAGGCAGGTTTGAAGTGCATTCAGGGCAAGGGCATCGTCAACTCGATCTCTCTCAAAGAGGGGGAGGAGAAGTTCATAGAGCAGGCGCGCATGATCCGGCGCTATGGTGCGGCCGTTGTGGTCATGGCCTTCGATGAACAGGGGCAGGCAGACACCTTTGAGCGCAAGATAGAGATCTGCGAGCGCGCTTACAGGATCCTGGTGGAGAAGGTCGGATTTCCTCCGGAGGACATCATTTTTGACCCCAATATTCTTACCGTGGCGACAGGGATTGAGGAGCACAACAGCTACGCAGTGGCGTTCATTGAGGCTACGCGGTGGATCAAGCAGCATCTGCCGCATGCCAAAGTGTCCGGGGGGATCAGCAACATTTCGTTCTCCTTCCGGGGCAACAATGTGGTACGCGAGGCTATGCATTCGGCATTCCTGTACCACGCGATCCGTGCCGGCCTGGATATGGGAATTGTGAACGCGGGCATGCTGACCGTTTACGACGAGATCCCGAAGGACCTGCTGGAGCTGGTGGAGGATGTGTTGTTAAACCGCCGGCCGGACGCGACCGAGCGGTTGCTCGCCTTTGCCGAGACTGTGAAGGGGGAGAAGGGCAAGACGCAGGCGAAGGACGATAGCTGGCGACAGGGCACGGTTGAAGAGAGGTTGTCTTACGCGCTGATCAAGGGGATTACTGACTATATTGAGCAGGATGTTGAGGAGGCACGTCAGAAGTACCCGACTCCTCTGGCGGTCATCGAAGGACCGTTGATGGCAGGGATGAACGTTGTCGGGGATCTATTTGGCGCCGGGAAGATGTTTCTGCCACAGGTGGTGAAATCCGCGCGTGTCATGAAGAAGGCGGTGGCTGTGCTTCTTCCGTACATGGAGGCCGAGAAGCGCGCTTCCGGGAACGCGCAGGCAGCCGGCAAGGTGTTGCTGGCCACTGTCAAGGGCGATGTGCATGACATCGGCAAGAACATCGTGGGAGTTGTGCTGGGGTGCAACAACTATGAGGTGATCGATCTGGGGGTGATGGTGCCCTGCGAGCAGATCCTGCAGGCGGCACGCGAGCAGAATGTGGACATTATCGGGCTCAGCGGGTTGATCACTCCATCGCTGGATGAGATGTGTCATGTGGCTCGTGAGATGGAGCGTGAGGGCATGAAGTTGCCCCTGCTTATCGGTGGGGCGACGACGAGCCGGGCGCATACGGCGATCAAGATTGCTCCCAACTACAGTGCGCCTGTTGTGCATGTGCTGGACGCCTCACGCGCTGTTGGCGTCGTGAACAGCCTGATCAACGAGGAACTGCGCGAGGCGTTCGTTCAGCAGAACTGCGAGGAGCAGGAAATGTTGCGCCGTCAATACGCGGAACGCAGGGAGCAGCGGGAGATGATCTCGCTGGAAGAGGCTCGGAAACGCGCTCTGCCGGTGGAGTGGAGCACCGTGGATATCCCGCAGCCAGCGTTTCTGGGCGTGCGTGTGCTGCAGGACTATCCGCTGGAGCGGTTGGTGCCGTATATCGACTGGTCACCGTTCTTCCATACGTGGGAGTTACGCGGACGCTTCCCGGCCATCTTCGACGATCAAACGCAGGTGGGCGAGACGACTGTGGGAGAGGAAGCCCGCAAGCTCTACCATGATGGTCGGTGCTTGCTGGAGCAGATCGTACAGGAGAAGCGCCTGACAGCGCGGGGCGTGTACGGGTTCTTCCGGGCTAACTCCGTTGGAGACGACATCGAGCTCTACGCGGATGAGGCACGCACGCAACGTCTGGCAGTCTTTCACTTTTTACGGCAGCAGACCGATAAGGGAGCCGGAGAGGTCAACTATTGCTTAGCGGACTTTGTGGCTCCGAAGTCGACCGGTCTGCCGGATCACATTGGTCTATTTGCCGTCGGGATCCATGGTGCGGAGGAGCTGGCTGCGGAGTTTCTCCGTAACAATGACGATTACTACAAGATCATGGCGCAGGCTCTGGCGGACCGTCTTGCGGAGGCTTTCGCGGAGCATCTGCATCAGATCGCGCGCAGAGACTGGGGATATGGCAGGGAGGAGAACCTGACCAACGAGGACCTGATCCGGGAGAGGTACCGGGGCATCCGGCCAGCACCCGGCTATCCGGCGTGTCCCGACCATACAGAAAAGCGCACGTTGTTTGATCTGCTGGACGCGGAACGCAACGCCGGGATCACGCTCACCGAGAGTTTCGCCATGTACCCGGCGAGCGCGGTTTCCGGCTACTACTTCGCCCACCCGGACTCACGTTACTTCCCGGTAGGGAAGATCGAGCGCGATCAGGTTGCCGATTATGCCACGCGCAAGGGAGTACCGGTTGTCGTGGTGGAGAAATGGCTGGCGCCCATTCTCAACTACGAGCCCTGATCCGGGTGTGGCTGGATTACCGCTTTTACTGCGTGACGGGCTTCCACGTCGGCAAGTGCTGTGCTGGCTTCCTGCAGGGAGTAACGCCGTGTGATCAGGGAGCTCCACTGGATACGTTGGTCGAAGCGAGCCAGGATCTCCATGGCCCGATAGACGTGGGAGAAGTCCGAGCCCCAGCATCCCCGGATCTCGAGGTGTTTGCGGTTGATGAGATGGTGAGGGTTGAGAGTGACCTCGCCGTTGTCAGTGTACTGCCCGACGATCACATAACGGCCGGCATCGCGCGCCATCGCGCACCCTTCGCGTATTGCCTCCGGGTTGCCACTGGCCTCGATCACGATGTCCGGCCCACGCCCCGCACAGGCGTTGCGCACAGCACGGACTCGCTCTTCCGGGGTAGTCTCCAGCACGTTCAGGGTCCAGTCGGCTCCAATACGTTGCGCGGCCTGCAGGCGCAGCTCCGGTGCGCCGATCACACCGACCCAGCCGGCGCCTGAGAGCAGTGCCAGTGCACAGGCACTCAGTCCCACCGGTCCGCTTCCCTGTATCAGCACACGGTCTCCCAGTCGAATGCCTGCCAGTTCGATGGCATGCACGGCGGTAGTAAGTCCGCACCCTCCTCCAATCCAGATGTCGGGCGATACTCCGGGAGCCAGAGGAAGGATGCGGGTGTCTGGGCGCAGGTACAGGTACTCGGCCCATCCTCCGGCCAGTCCGGGAGCTTCCTCGGCTCCATACGTGATGCCGTAGACTCTGCGGTGCGGACAGCGCGTGGAGGCTTTTGCCACGAGGCAATACCAGCAACGGTGACAGGTGCGGTGTACGTCGAGGAATGTGACCCGGTCGCCGACCCGGATCGGTTGTCCCTCCACATCAGCGACCGGGTCACGCAGGTCCACGACTTCTCCCACGCTCACATGTCCCGGGATAAGCGGATAGGGCACGCCGTCGAGTCGGCCATGCCACAGGTGCACGTCGGTGCCGCACACTTCGGATGCGAGCACTTTCAGCAGAACGCTCCCCGGTTCCAGCGCGGGAAGGGAGTAGCGCCGGATCTCAATGGGGGCGCCGGGGCGGGGTATAACGGCAGCAGCAGCTGTGTCCATGCGGGTTATTCCTGTGATGGTGCGCCTGTTGTGGGGCGGCGAGTGTAGTCCGCGAGGAGCGCGACGATCCGATCCTGAGCGGCCCGGGCGACGTTTCCCGGGGCCAGATGGTTGTT
>JANWZQ010000150.1 GCA_025054835.1 Chthonomonadaceae bacterium | reverse complement strand
GCAGCGTATCCATCGGCTGCCAGAACCCCCGATGCTCGTAGGCCGCCAGCTGCCCCCGACGGGCCAGCGTCTCCAGTGGACCGCGCTCCCACACCGTGTCGTCCCCCTCGATCAGATCCAGCACGGGAGGCTCCAGAACGAAAAACCCGCCATTGATCCACCCGCCATCCCCCTGCGGCTTCTCCCGGAAACCGATGATCTTCTGCTCCTCTATGTCGATCACACCGAAGCGCCCGGGCGGCTGCACCGCGGTCAGAGTCGCCAGCGTGCCCTTCTCCCTGTGAAACGCGATCAACCGGGCGATATCCACATCCCCCACGCCATCACCGTACGTCATGCAGAAAGTCTCATCGGGCAGGTGGTCCCGCACACGCTTGAGACGCCCCCCGGTCTGCGTCTTCTCACCGGTGTCCACCAGAGTGATACACCAGGGCTCCGCGCTATTCTGGTGCACCTTCATCTCATTGGTGCGCAGGTTGAACGTCACATCAGACATGTGCAGGCTGTAGTTGGCAAAATACTCCTTGATCATGTAGCCCTTGTACCCGAGGCAGATGATGAAATCATTCAACCCGTAGTGCGAATAGATCTTGAGAATATGCCACAGAATGGGACGCCCCCCGAGCTCCACCATCGGCTTCGGACGCACCGTGGTCTCCTCACTCAGACGGCTCCCCAGCCCCCCCGCCAGAATCACCACTTTCATCGCAGTCCCCCCGCACAACAATCCCGCCGCATCTCCCGACTCACCGGACCTGCCGGTCAAACAGCATGGCCGCATAGAGCTTGGCAATCAGGATCGCAGGAACCCCCTGGCGCGCATCGAAACGCTCCTTGAGCTCACGAGCACGCGATACATTCAACACACCCCCCAGTGTCCCCATCTCGGCAAAAGCCCGATCCACCTGCTCCTTCCAGGGACCCCGCAACACGTCCTCCTCCTGAATGTAGTAACCAAAGCCCCGCTTGGGCGCGTACAGCAGGTCCTGCGGCAGGCGCCGCTCCAGCGCGCGCTTCAGGATCCATTTGTTCCGCGACGGATCACGCCAGCTGGGAACCTTCTGCCGGTAGTCCGTATGCCAGGCCAGCTGCACCAGCTCCTGATCCAGAAACGGACAGCGCACCTCCACACTGGCCGCCATTGCGGGCAGATCCCCGGCAATCGTCACCGAATGCGCGTTCTCATGCATCAACCCGACAACGTTGGCCTCATCAATGTACGCGGCCGGCGCCCCCTCTTCAAACCAGACCCCGAGCCACTCCGTGATCACCTGCTCCACCTGCTTCTCCAGATCCGGCACGCACAGTAAATCGGACCAGACCCGCCGCGCCTCATCCCGATACAGAGCCGCCTTGCGCTGCCCCTCCGGACAGGAAGCAACCAGAAGCGCCTCTCGCAAACGCGAGCCCGGCGCCAGTCGGCGCCCCAGCTCCCCCAGAAAACCGCGCATCCAGTTCGGCACAAACGGTAGCAGCGCCGACAGCACCACCGCGCTGTTGTTACCGCCATAGCCATAGTAGATCTCATCGGCGCCATGACCGGTCATGACAACCCGTATGCCATCATCCCGGATATGCTGACAGAGCTCATATGCAAACGCCAGCGGCAGCAGCATGATGGGCTCCCCGTAAATACGGAGCAACTCCTCCATCTGCAGATGCTGCCGGCCCGGATCAAAATAGAACTCCCGATGGCAGGTGCCCAGCATCTCGGCCACGCGACGCGCCCGCCGTAGCTCCTCATCATCCCGATCCCGACCCAGCGCATAGGTGCGTATCCCCGGCGTGCCCTGCGCAATCATCGCCTGAACGATGCCCGAAGAGTCCACACCACCGGACAGCAGGGCTCCCACCTCCACATCGGCCACCCGCCGCAGAGCCACCGCCCGATCGAACACCTGCAACAGCTCCTCCGGCGAGCGACGGCAGGTGTGAAAATCCGGGCGCCAGTAGCGCCGGATCGCTGTCACCCGCCCCTGCTCCACCACCATCAGGTGCCCCGGCAGCAGCCGGCGAATACCCCGGTAGAACGTCCACGGATCCGGAATATGCCGCAGATTACGCAGCAGGTACAGCGCCAGAGCCATCGGGTCAACCGAGTCATCCACACCGGGGAACAGACGCACTGCGGGTATCTCGGAGGCAATCACCACCCCCTGAGCCGTCTGCGCGTACACCACCGGCTTCTTCCCGAGGCGATCCCGCGCCACCAGCATACGGCCCTTCCGGGCGTCATACAACACAAAAGCAAACATCCCGTGCAGAGAATGCACGAGATCGTCCCCGTACTCCTCGTACAGATGCAGGATCACCTCGCTGTCAGAACGCGACCGGAAGCGATGCCCCCTGCCCTCCAGCAACGGACGCAGATCCCGGTGATTGTAGATCTCGCCGTTGAACACCAGCCACAACGTCTCGGTCTCATTGGGCATCGGTTGATTGCCCTGCGGCGAAAGATCCACAATACTCAGGCGCGCATGCCCCAGCACGACACGCCCATCCGGCCCCTGACAGACAGACTGCACATCGGGGCCGCGATGCCGCTGCCGGTGCATCATCGCCTCCATCACGGCAACCGCCTGCTCCACCGGCTCACGCGTGAAAATGGCCCCGATCCCGCACATCCGTTAACGCCCGTTACTTTCCGTTGCCCGCTCGGCAAACCCCGGAGCCGTCAACGCCGGCTGCTGCGTCGTGAGTAACACGTACTCCACCACAAACCAGACACCAACACACAGCAGCGGAATAAACGCGCTCATCACCAGCATGGTCGCCATCCCGGGCTTCCCGTAAAGAGGGGGACGCGCCTCATCCACCACAATCATGCGGTTCTGCGCGGACGCGGTCGTCAACGCAATCTCCGCATGCCGCTGCGCTGCCGTCTCGTACACCTTCAGAGCCAGATTGACCTCGTTCTTCAGCCGTTCAAAATCGGTAGCGCGCTCCTGCCCGCTCTGATACTTGCGCGCGGCATCCGCAATCTGCTGCTCCACCACCTCCAGACTGGCCCGCAGCGCCGCACGCTTGACCGTGTCCGACGACCTCCCGCTCAGCAACGCATTCACCTTCTCCTTGAGACGCCGGCGCGCCTGATCCAGCTGCTGCCGCGCCGCAACCACATCCGGGTGCGTCTCTGCCAGACTGACACGCAGCCGATCCAGGCGCGCCTGCGCACTGTTCACATCCGCGCGCGCCTGCGTGAGCAGGGGATCCTCGTCCGGGATCTGCTCCATCTGCTGCTCCGGACCGCGCAGAATGCGCGCCATGGCCGCCTTCTCAGCGTCCATTGCCGTGATCTGCTGCTGCAGACGCGCTCGCTCCAGATAGAGCGACCGGATCTCATCGCCCGCAGCAACCGATTGAGCGGCACCGGCGCCCGCACGCTCCGCAGGAGATCCCCCGGCAAACGGCAGCACACGCCCCGTCTCCTGATTCCTCACAAACGCCACCAGACGGCTCAATGCGGCCTGATACTCCTGCCGTGCCCGGTTCAGAGCCCCCTCCGCCTGCCGCTGGATCACCGCCTCCCGGCTCGTATCGCTCTCCTTCAGATATCGCCGCAACTCCACAGTGTAGGCGTTCGCAATCTCAGCGGTCATGCGCCGCACCCGATCCCGCAATCCCCCCGGGTCCGGAGACAGACGCGGCGGGGCAGGCAACGTCACATCGATGTAGGTCAAACCATCTGTCAGGCTCTCCTCAACACCCAGCCCCTTCTGAATGCGCTCAACTGCCTCCTCCGTTGTCTTCAAGCCGTACAGCGCGCGCAGGTTCACACGCCTCTCCACGCGCTCGGCAAAGCTGCGACTGCGCAAAACCCCCAGATAGCTCTTGTTGCCTCCTCCCCCGAGGCCAGCAAACCGTGCCAGCGGAGAACTCACCGTAGCCTCATCACGCTGAATGGAAAGCGACGTACGCGCCGTGTAGTTCTGCGGGAGCCCGAAGAAGCAGTAAAGACCGATCCCGAGAAAGCCACTCAGGGCAACCCCCCCCCACGCCCTCCACCGCCGGCGCACAAGCACGCGCACAACCGAGGGGTCAATGCGCAACTCCTTCACTTCTGCAGTCACAGGGCTTTCTTCTGTTGGAGCAGTGATCTCCCGTTTCTCGGGATCGATGCGGGTAGCCATAACACCTCGGTACACGGAGGAGAGCAACAGGCCTGAGGGGAGTCGATCTCTGCCTGGAATGCATTGGAATGAGTATAGTCGATAGCAATCTGCCCCGTCAAGCAACGCTCCCTGCCCGCGCAGAACCCGGACCCCGCACAGACAGGGAGCAAGCGATCACAGACCGAACAACCGGAACAACAACAACGAACTGGTAACAGACCGCAGCAACGAGTCCAGCGCACTGTTGCGCGTCTTCAGCTCCGCAGCCAGCACACGCGTGGGCACCAGGATCACATCCCCGGGCCTCAGCGTCCGCACCTTGCTGGCCGGCACCGTGCCGCTATTGGCCCGTATGATCACAATGTTGTCGCGCGCAGCGTCCGGCGCATACCCGCCGGCCTGCGCAATGTAGTAGTCCAGCCGGGCGCCGGGCCTGTAGAGCACACCACGCCGGCTGATCACCGCCCCCGTCACCAGCACCGTGGTCGGCTTCTCCGGAATGTGGATCGTATCGCCATCCATCAGCAGAATGTCATCCCCACCGCCGGGCCTCCGCAACGCCTCCGGCAGATTCACCGCAATGGCGCCGTTCGGGTCCAGCTCCGCTTCCGTCAGAACCCGGGGACGCGTCACCAGCTCGCGTCTGGAGAGCTCTGTCGCCAGAACCGTCGCCGCCGGATTGGGAGCCGACTGCCCTCCCCCCAGACCGGGAATGGGAAGCGGCGCACTCTCCTGCGACGCCTGACCGGCCGCCTGAATCCGCGCAATATCCGATTTGGCCAGCAAACGTCGGAACTCACTCTCGTTCAACAGATTGTTCAGCTCACTGATGGTGCGGGCCAGACTGCGCTGCCCCTCCGAAGCCATCAACTGCGGATTACGGAAGAACTCGGCTCCCTCGGGGAACGCCTCGGGCCGCAGACCACCTGCCTCACGGATCGCATCGCTCAGACGCACCTTCTTGCTGGAAAGCAGCACCGGACCGGGCTTGTGAACCGCACCCTTCACGTAGACGCGTTGCACGTGCTCCACAAATCCCCCCGTGCCCTGCACCGCAACCACATCCCCGTCCTCAAGAACAATATCATCCTCCGGAGCGCACTGCCCCTGCCGGTTGAACACCACGGTAACCCGGCGCTGCATCGTGTCCGGCATATCGACCACCTTGCGGGCGTGCGCCACCACCACACTGCCTCCCGCATCCGGCCGGAAACCGCCCGCCAGAGCGATCAACTCGCTCAGCTTCATCCCCTCACCGCGCGGATACACCCCGGGAGCCAGTACCGCTCCCTCAATCCGCACCACACGCTCCGGCGTGAACTGCGCCTCACCCACCCGATAGACCACCAGCAGATCGTTATCCTGCACCAGAGGGTTCTGATCCGGCTTACCCGCCTGCGCGTCGGCAATGCTGAAGTACTCGTACCGGTACGTGCCATCCCCGTGCTGATGCAGCAGCACCGCGCGATCCAGATAGGCATCCGGAGCAGGCCCCCCCACCTGACGCAACAGATCCATCACACGCATGTTCTCGCTGCGAATGTAAGTGCCGGGCCGTTGCACCGCGCCCCGCACCGTCACCCGGCGATGCCCCGTCCAGGCCACCTCCGAACGGGAGTAGACCCGGATGCGATCCCACCGCTCCAGCGGAATGTTGTGCGCCGGATCCCGGGCCAGCGCTTTCTCCAGATTGATCGGGATCAACGTCGTCGAATTGTCCGGGTTCCACCGGTACAGATCCGCCTGCGTCAGCACCGCCTCATCCGAAGGACCACGCGCCAGCTCCAGCAGATCCGAAACGCGCATCCCCGCCGTCAACGCATAATCCCCCGGCACATCCACGGCCCCCTCGATGCTCACCTTGTTCGCCAGGATCTCGCGCACCGAAAAGACCTCCACGGTGTCCCCATCATACAGCGGATACCGGTCGGCAGCTGTCAGATCCTTGATGTCCACATTCCGCAGCACGCGCGTCCGCCCGGGATCCAGCGTGTTGATCTGAACGCTCTGACGCACCCCGGACGCCTTGATCCCCCCCGCATAACGCAACGCATCCGCCAGCGTCTCCCCCTCGATCAGCTCGTACACCGCGGGCATCCGCACCTCTCCGCCCACCGCAACCGCCGACTCCCGCGGAGGAACATACAGAATATCGCCGGACTGCAGAGCAATATCCCCCTGCGCCGCATGCTGCGTGCCCGCCCCGCGCATCAGGTGATAGAAGTCCAGCACACCCACCAGACGCCCCTGACGCCGTACCTCGATCCGCCTCAGAGAACCCCTGTCCGAAGGACCACCGGCAAGGTAAAGCAGGTTGAAAGCCGTGAACGTCGAGGGAACCGTATACGTCGTCGGATTGAACGCCTCTCCGGCAACGGTCACGGAAATGGTGCGCAACTCCTTCAGGTTGACCGTCACCTCCACATTCTTGTAGAACGAACGCAACTTATTCTGAATGAGCTTCTGCGCCGCATCCAGCGTGAGGCCACGCACCACCACACGGGTCAGGTTATCGATATTGAGAGTGCCCAGCGCATCCACCGTCCCCGTGAACTCCCGCTCCGCCAGCGTCGGCGACATGTACCGCACAGTCACCTTATCACCGGAAGACAGCTGATACGTGTCCGGAACCGAGGCAATCACGTTGCGGAACAGGTGACTGAACGGATCGTCAGCCTCATGGAACGCATTCACCGGCCCCGGATCCGGTTCCTCGCGTCGCGAACGCGCGGCCGGTTCCCCATCCTCGCGCAGACCACCCACCTGCTGACGCCGCGCCTCTCGCTCCGCCACAGGGCGCCTCTCATCCGGTGCCCCCTCACGACCCGGCGCATCACCGTCCCGGGAACCCTGAGGGCGCTGCACCCTCCCCGGAGACCGCGTCGCGTCCGACTCCTCCTCCATCGGATCACGCTCGGGAACGTCCGCCCGCTTCGTGCGCGCATCACGGGGCTCCTCCTCTGGCTCAGGCTCTCTCTCCTTCCGATCCCCCGCCGCACGCCCGGCCGCAACGTCCCTCGGATCCTCCGGACCCCGCTTCCCACGCGGGCTCTCCGGATCCTCCCGGCCCCTTTCCGCAACACGCTCCCGCGCCGCATCCGGCCTGTCCTCCCCTCTGCCCGCACGCGCCACCGGATAACCGTAGAGACGCTGGTAGTAGGCACGGCGCGCGCGAATGAAATCCCGGGCGGGAGCAAAAAAGTCATATCCAAACACGGGCAGCTTGCTCAGATCTCTCCGTGCAACGCGCGGATCCCGGTTGATCTGCCGGTAATTGCCCAGATCCTCCCGGGGTGCATACTCCGGCGCCACACGCTCCCCCCGGTCGTTCACCACATCCGCCGCATTCCCCGTCCCCTTCTCCGGATTACGCAGCACCAGCGGGTTATCCGGAGGCGGAGGCAACTTCTCGGTCTTCTTCCGCAGAGGACGGCTCTCCCCGGTCTCTTCCTTCCCCCTGCCCGTCCCCTCGGACCCCTGCTGCGCGTGGCTCACAACAGGCAGAAAGGTCAGCAGGATGCATATCGCCGGCGCCACTCCCTTCAACGCACGCGACCACAGCAGAGCAAGCAAGCGTCTCCTCACCGTTCGAAACTCCTTACTGCATACAGGCAGACTCCGGGCACATCCGGAGTGCCGGGCACCGCAAGTTTACCGAATATTATAACCGACACTTCCCGAAAAGCGCGCCACAGACCCGCAAATCAACGCGGGCACGCCCGCATCCTACGACCCCGCCGCATTGCAAGCCACCACAATTTCTGGTATCCTGTAACCTGCACAACATCCACCCTACCCCGGAAGTTCGGAGCACACCACATTGTCCCGCACGCATCGCGTCTCGGTACGACTGAGCGAAGAAGAGTACGAGTGGTTCCGCCGGAAAGCGCACTGGGAGAATAAACCCATGGCCCGCCTCCTGCGCCAGTACATCCACACCCTCATCGCAGAAGAAGGATACCTGCGCCCCCCGGATGACGAACCGCAGGACTTCGGTTACGAGAAAGAAATGATGCAGTTCGTGCTGAGTGTCCAGAATGAACGGGATCTCTGACCACACTCCCGCCCAGCTCCAGCGCATCCCATGGTCGGGAGCCCGCATCATCGCCGGCATGCTGTGCCTCACCGCATGCCTCGCCGGCCTGCACCCGCTCCACGCCGCAGAACCCCTGCCCCGGATCGCCTGCACACACCGGGATCACAGCGTGGCCGTTCTGGTCTGGCACGACGTGCTCCCCCGCAAAGAGGTCTGGTTCGACACCACCATCGCCGAATTCGATCGACAGCTGGCCGCAATCCGCCGCGGCCAGTACCGTGTGATCCCACTGGAGACGCTGCGCCGGCACCTCACCGAAGGCGCCCCGATCCCCCCGCGCGCCATCGTCCTCACGTTCGACGACAACACACGCGGACTGTACGACCACGTCTTCCCCCGACTCAAACGCTATCGCTTCCCCGCCACCCTCTTCGTCCATACCGACTACGTCGGCGTCCGCACCGTGAAAGACCACTGCACATGGGCCCAGCTGGCGGAAATGCAACGCAGCGGCCTGGTGACCGTGCAGAGCCTCACCTGCAGCCACCCCCCGGACCTGCGCGCCATCCCCCCGCAACGCCTGGACCACGAGCTGGCCGGGTCGCGCCGCGCCATCCAGCGCCAGCTGGGAACCACCGTCTACGCGATAGCCTACACCGAGGGCAAGTACGACGCCCGCGTCGCCCGGGCCATCCACCGCCATGGCTACACACTGGCCTTCACCGAAGACCGGGGCAACGCCTGCGCCTCACCCAACCGGCTCATGATACACCGCTACTCCACCCTGCGCCGCTTCCATCAGGCGCTCGCCGACGTAGACCGCGCGCACCGCTCCGCCCCCCTCAGTACTCGCCGAAAGAATTGAAATCCCTGCCGGTGTGCTCCGCTGCCACGATCCGCCACTCCAGCGCGCGATACAACCCCAGCAGGCGCGGCACCTCCACACGCTTCCACCGGAGCGTCACATGCCCCGAATAGGGCGTGGAGAGCATGTCCACGTCCCGACTCTGCACCTCCAGATCAAACTCCAGCACGGCCATCTCACCCTCACGCTGAAAACGCACATTGCGCGTCAACGGCTCCAGACGACCGGTGCCCCGGAATGCCCGGGCCAGCATCACCCGCAACTGATCCGGACGCAGCCCCGCAATCCGCACCTCTGGGTCCGGAGCGATGTAGTCCATCAACTGCCCCACACTCTTGCGGCGCACCGCCTCCCGCATCGACTCCAGCACCTGCCGGGCTTCCGCATCGGTAAACTCGGGCGGCGCCATCGTCGACAGGTAGTACCCCGCTCCCAGCCCCAGCAACAACATCATGCAGATCCCCAGCAATACCCACGAACGCCGCTGCATCAACGCTCACCTCTCCGCGTGGTCCCGGGTTCATATTGGCACGCACACCCGGAGCATTCCTGCCACCCCGCTCGCCCCCGCGCCGAAATCGCGCGAACCCCTTACCCGGCTCCTGCAACCAAACCAATGAGAGCTCTGTTCGCAGGAATCTGCCTGCGCTGTCGGGAACCAACCGCGCGGAAATCTCGCATTCATCCACAGTAATGGGCAATGCACGGCAGAGCGAACAGAACCATGACCGCGCGCGAAGAGCGACAACTCGTGAAGCGCATCCAGTCCGGAGACCGCCACGCGTTCGAACGGCTCCTGGACGCCTATGAGACGCGCATCTACCGCCTGGCGATGCGCTTCACGGGCAACGAAACGGACGCAGAGGACCTGACCCAGGAAATCTTCCTCGCGGTCTATCACGGGCTCACCCGCTTCCGCGGCGACTCCGCCCCGGGCACATGGATCTACCGCGTTGCCATGAACCACTGCCTGGAGTTCCGCCGGAAACGCCGGCCGGAGCAGGTGCCCCTGGAAGAAGAGATCGCCCTGACCAGCACCGACTGGCGCGAGGACCCGCTCCGATCGGTAGAACAACGGGAACTCGCGGCCCGGGTCGAGTCGGCGCTCAACCGCCTCTCGCCGGCACAGCGCGATGTGGTCGTGCTCCATGAACTGCAGGGTCTGACCTATCAGGAAGTGGCAACGGTTCTGGACGTGCCCGTCGGCACCGTGAAATCGCGCCTGGCCAACGCCTTCCGCCGCCTGCGCGATCTGCTGGGCGGCTACGTGCACGAGGAAACACCGCATGAGGTCGTGGGACAGACAATCTCATAACCCGGACAGGTGTACGGCCCCCCACGTCAATGACGACCTCAAGGCCCTCCTGGACGGAGAGCTCCCGCTGTGGCAGCGCCTCCGTGTGAGCGCGCACCTGACGCGTTGCGCGCCCTGCCGTGCGGAACTGCAACACCTCCGGCAGCTCGGACGGGACCTGCAGCACATGGACAACGCCCGCCCGCGCCCGGAGTTGCGCCAGCGCATTCTGGCAGCCCTCCCCGAAACCGCGGCACACCCGACACCCACCCCGCTCCCCGTCCGCACGTCGCCGGATCGGATCATCGCACAGCGGGTTGCGCTCGCAGGTGCCGGCGCCGTGCTGGCCGGCCTGGCAGCGCTCGCCCTCCTGCGCCCGGACGCGCGCCACATCCCGCAGCACAGCGCCCATCCGCAACCGCCCCCCCTCACTGCAGATACGAGCGCGCCCCGTCCCGCACCCCCCATCGCCTCACGCACCGGGCCCGACACACCGGACACCGGCCGGCGCGCCACACCCCGCAGCACAGCGCCCGACGACAGTGAGGAGTTCAACCGCCGCTTCGAGGCGCTGTTCGCGCAACGTCAGCGGGAACGTGAACGGCGCGAGCAACAGCAATGGCAGCGCACACTGGCCGCCCACCCCGAACTGAAACGCCTGACCACCCCGGACCAGAAGCCACCGGTCTCTCTGGAACTGCGCGTGACGCCCGGAGCCCTGCCGAAAGCCCGTCAGGCCCTGCTCATCGCCGTGCAACAACTGGGAGGCACCGCCTACGCCCCGAAACCACACGGCACACACGCAGAGGGAACGGAACTGCAAGCCCCCTCGCTCCTGCCCGACGTGCCCGAGAACGCCATCTTTCTGGTCCGGGTGCCTGCGAACCGGTCCGCACAGTTCCTCAAAGCCCTGCGCGAGATCGGCACCGTCGCGCGCGTACCGAACCGGGCCCCCCTGCCCCTCATCGCCCCCGTCCTCCCCGATCCCCGCACGCAGGACGCGGAGCGCGCCACCCCGTTGCACGCCACTCCCACCCCCCCATCCTCCGAGAAGACCGCCGACAGGCGCTCTGCCCTCTTCCTGATCACCCTGCCCGTCACGCGCTGACCGCCCGGAACCACGGTCAGGCGCACGTCACCGAGCAGGAAATCCTCCCGCCATCGCGAACAATGGCTCGACATACCGGGCATGCGGCAAACGTCCCGGAACACCCTACGCTGGGAGAAGATGCTATGAGCGTACGCATCGGCCTGCTGGGCAGCGGCTTCGTATCGAACTTCTACATGGAAGGCCTGCGGCACGTGGCGGGATGGGAAGTGCCCGTGGTCGCCTCCCCCGATCTGGAACATGCGCAGCGTTTCGCCAGAAAGTGGAACATCCCGGAAGCGTCCTCGGATCTGGAAGGCGTGATCCAGCGCCGGGACCTGGACCTGATCGTTCTGGGTGTGCCCAACTACGTGCACCGCGATCTGGCCGTAGCCTGCGCCCGGGCAGGCAAGCACGTGGTCTGCACCAAGCCGCTGGGCCGCAACGCCGCCGAAGCAAAGGAAATGCGGGATGCCGTGCGCGCGGCCGGCGTGATGCACGGCTACGCGGAGACCGAGGTGTTCAGCCCCGCGGTCATCAAAGCGCGTGAATTCATCGAACGGGGAGGCATCGGGCAGGTGCTGACCGTACGCTCGCGCGAGGCGCACGCCGGCCCGCACAACGCATGGTTCTGGAAAAAGGAGCTGGCAGGCGGAGGGGCGCTGCTGGACATGGGATGCCACACCATCGCGGCCGCACGATACTTCATCGGCAAAGAGGTGCCCGCGGTCGAAGTGATCGCCTGGGGTGACCGCCTCTACCACCACGATAAGACCGACGCCGAAGACAACGCGGCCATGATGCTCCGCTTCGAAGGCGGACAGCTGGCCATCGCAGAGCTCTCATGGATCGCGCGCGGCGGCCTGGACCTGCGCAACGAGATCTACGGCACCGAAGGCACGATCTTCACCGATATCACCCGCGAGACCCCGATCAAAGTCTTCTCACGCCCGGGTGCTGGCTACATCGTGGAGAAAGCCGACGCAGAAACCGGATGGTTGTTCCCCCCGGTAGACGAGGCGTGGATCTACGGCTACGCGGAAGAGATGCGCCACTTCATCGACTGCGTGACCCACAATCGCACACCCCGCGAGACCTTCGAGGACGGCTACATCGTCAACTGCATTCTGGACGCGGCCTACCGCTCCATGCAAACGAAGTGCTGGGAACGCATCGAGTACGGCAACTGAAGCCCTCCCCCGTGGCGGCAGGGGTGAGGCCACCCGCTCCCCACCCCTGCCAGTCCCCGCGCCCCCGCAGGAGCGCACCGGTTGTAACCATCCCGTGCATTGCAATCTGACAGCACAATCCATATTCGGTGCGAAGGATAGAGAAATTCCTGGCCTCTCGCCTTGAAGTTCCCATTACAGTGTGTTACAATGGCACTGTCCACTCTATGTGGATTAACGGCCTCACGGGTCCCGCACGCCGGGGCCTCCGTGTGTTTCTGTCACGTCGCCTGCAAACAGAAAGGGAGTGCGTTACGATGCACCACTGGCCGCGAGAACGCCCCCCCCGCAGGTCTCGCCTCGCTCGGCGCGCTCTGCATCCTCTCCGTTCTTCTGGCTCTGCCCTATCAACCTGTGCTGGCGCACGTAGCCGCCATGACAGGTACCCCTTCCCCACCAGCGGTGGTCGGACTGAACTTCCCGTATCAGGTCACCACAGCCGGCGTTCCGGATCCCGGATGGAGGGTTGTCGCGGTCCATCTCTTCGGCGCTCCGGGCGATGCCAGTGGGCCCACCGGCGGCTGGCGTCATAAACAAATGCACGTTTTCGTCCCGGAGTTTGCGTGCAACGCTCCCGCAGGCAGAACATGGAATGGGGTCCATCAGGCGTCCGGGTACTACTGGTGGCGAGCCGTGGCGGACTTCAGGAACTGCGCCACCGGAGCGTACGAGGTCGGCATCGTCTCCGGTCCGTTCGGGTACTACCGTACGTTCTGACGCCGCAGCCCCGGTGGCCGTGTGTACCTGCCCATCTGCACGTCCATCCGGGGCTTCCAGTCACCGTTTCACGTGAAACGGGGCCCTATCACGGAAAATTCCTGTGTCGGAAATGCCGCATCCGTTTCACGTGAAACATCGACCTATCCCGGAAAACTCCGAAGTCGGAAGACTTCGACCCGTTTCACGTGAAACGGTGGCTGATGTCGGAGAAATCCGGGATCGGAAAACTCCGGTGCGTTTCACGTGAAACGGGGGATATCCCGGAGTCCATTCCTCCTCATGCCAGAGTATGCGTGCGCAACAGGCGCGCGATGCAGACCTCCTCATGAGGATCGACGGAGATCCGCAACAGCGCGCTCGTTCGCCTCTCCCTCTGGAAACCAGTGTCATACGCCCGGTGCAATCCTGCTACTCGAGCGTACCCTGCCGCATGCGCGCGTGACTCCCCTCCGTCTGTCCTTCATAACGGAATAGGCGCGACCGTTTCACGTGAAACGGTGCGGGCCGGCACAGAAACGGGCCACTTCAGGGCACCACGTGCGCTTCCCATCTGAGCGGCACTCCCTCCGTTTCACGTGAAACGCCCCGGCATCCCGCAGCACTTCCGGCTTCAGACCGCCTCTCCTGCCACACGGTGGCCCGGCAGCAGCGGGCCTCATCTCCCGGCCGCGCCACAGCGACCGGAGCGTAGAGAGGATTCCGTGCCCGACAGGGCGAATGCTAGGGCGCACGGTACCATGATCCTGTGCCGGGAGCATCGATCCATGGCGATCCCACGCGTAGCAGGCAACAGCCGCCCTTCGGGCTCCTCACGGATGTTTCGACTGCAGCAACGGTATGCCCCCTACCTGTTCGTGGCCCCTTTCGTGCTGCTCTTCCTGACGTTCGGGCTGTACCCCATCGTCAAAAGCCTGTTTCTGGCGTTCCATATCACGAACGGGCCGAAGCACGCGGTCT
>JANWZQ010000165.1 GCA_025054835.1 Chthonomonadaceae bacterium | reverse complement strand
TCGAGCAGGACCTGCGGAAACCATCGATCCTCGCTGTTGAACTCCGGGATGAACGTGGGGGTCCATGCGTGACCGATCCACAACGACAGGTTCCGACGTAACTGATAGCCAGCAATGGTCCGGATCAGCAGTTGCGACGTGCGACCATAGTTATCGCCCCATCGAGGCTGGACCTCGAACAGCAGACGAAAGCGGTCTCTATAGCGGAAGTTGAAATTGTGCTGAGTCCAGAGCTGAGAGTCTACCTCGACGCCCCGCGCCTCTGATGCATAGAAGACCATGATCAGCAAGAGCCCTGCGCTCATTCCTCTCCAACAACGCCTCATGTTCCCTTTTCTCCCCGTGACCTGCCGGGCTTTTTTGCGACAGAACCTGCCTGCACATAAAAAGCGCTGCGCGAGCACTGCTGTACCGGCAGTCCCGGCAGCGATTGTTCATATCACTGATATGCTCTGCCAGCACCCGGGCTTTCTACAGACTGTAGTTCATCGTTATCCAGAGGACATCCAGATGTCTGTCTGGCCGGTTCCGCGGCGGGTTGATGTGATTGGCCATGTACCCCAGATCCACACGCGTGTGCTGATCGATCGTGTATCCGACACCCAGAAAGATCCGGTTCTGATCAAACCCCGCCTCCGGACCCGCAGGCGTGCTGTTCAGGTTCCAGAACAGCTCGTCCCAGACAATCGCACTCCAGCGTTTCGCCCGGTCCACAGGACGGGAGAAGCGCAGCAGGTGGCGCAACCGCACCGAGGTTCCTCCCGCGCCGGCGATGGCGCGAAACTCCAGACGGGTGCGGTTGATCATCTGGCCCCACGGGTAGCGGTCCTCGAGCAGGACCTGCGGAAACCATCGATCCTCGCTGTTGAACTCCGGGATGAACGTGGGGGTCCATGCGTGACCGA
The DNA here is from genome assembly GCA_025054835.1 of Chthonomonadaceae bacterium. Lineage (GTDB taxonomy): Bacteria > Armatimonadota > Chthonomonadetes > Chthonomonadales > Chthonomonadaceae > JANWZQ01. Next base: position 42,904 of record JANWZQ010000165.1, on the reverse strand, counting down.
TCCACAACGACAGGTTCCGACGTAACTGATAGCCAGCAGTCGCCCGGACAACCACCTGTGATGTGCGGCCGTAGTTGTCTCCCCAGCGGAAGTTGAAATCGACCAGCAGCCGGAAGCGGTCTCTATGCTGAACATGGAAGTTGTACTGGGTCCAGAGTTGCGAGTCGAACTCGGCACCGCGTGCTCCCGACGCACAGCAGAGCATGCCAAGCAGGCTCCACAGCCCCACCCTCACCCAGCGACGCACCATACCCTCTTCCCTTGCGCCTGAAACGGGTTTCGCGTGGCAGATCCTGTTCAGATGCCGTACCGGATGCGTCTGTCTCAGCGTGCCAGCGAATCTGCACCCGTTTGGATCTGCAGGGGCCTGTGGTGTGCTATGTGCCGGCGCGGAACGAAATTGGTATCACGCACGCAGGCGCGCGTCGCTGGCCTCCTGCCAGTGGAACAGCGCTACTGCCAGCGCCTGTTCCGGTGGATAGCCCTCGTTGCGCAGGCGCTGGTAGAGCATCCATACAGTGCGATCGTGAGGTAGAGCGGCCTGTACAATGGCCTCTGCAGGCGGTTGCACTGCCTCCTGATACGACGCATACCCCCGTTCGTTCGGAGCGTTCATTGGTGTTCTCCCTGCTGTGATGGATAATCCGTATTGTAGCTCCGATCGCACTGCGCGCGCTTCCCCTGCACGGGGGATTTTACCCGATCGGGTACACTTTTTACCTGTATCCACTGCTACTTGATATCACGATTGTGCCATGAGTTTCCTGCTCAGCTGTCAGTCGCTTTCCCGATCTGTTGCCAGCCGGCCGCTGTTCCGTGACATCACGTTCGGCATTACCGGGGGGGAACGGGTGGGATTGATCGGCCCCAATGGCGCGGGCAAGTCCACGCTACTGCGCACACTGGCAGGTCTGGAGCCCCCTGACTCCGGTGTTGTGTCGATGCGTCGTGGTCTGCGCGTGAGCTATGTTGCCCAGCAGGATACCTTTCCTGCAGATGCAACGGTCCACACGACGCTTCTGGGTGCGCTGGTTGACAGCCCTCTGGACCTGCACGAGCAACAGCAGGCGATGCGCCTGCTGTTGACAAAGATCGGCTTCCCGGAAGAAGATCAATCAGTTAACGCTCTTTCCGGTGGATGGCGCAAGCGTCTCTCGATCGCCCGCGCGCTGATCCGTGATCCGGATCTGCTGCTCCTGGATGAGCCAACCAACCACCTGGATATTGAGGGCGTGCTGTGGCTGGAAGAGACGTTGTTGCGCGCGCCCTTTGCTGTGATCATGATCACTCATGACCGTTACTTTCTGGAGAAGGTCGCAACGCGTATTGTGGAGCTGAGCCGTCAATACCGGGACGGCTATCTGAGCGTAGAGGGGAACTACAGCCACTTTCTCGAGGAAAAGGAAGCCTATTTACAGGCACAATGGAACCAGCAGAGCGCTCTGGAGACGCAGGCACGCAGGGAAATCGAGTGGCTCCGCAGTAATGCCGAGGCACGACGCACCAAAGCGCAGAGCCGCATCCGTGAGGCCAACAGGTTGCTCGCAGAGCTGGCAGAGTTGCGCACGCGGAACGCGCAAGGGCAGAAGGCGGTGCTGGACTTCACAGTGTCCGGGCGACGCACCCGACAGCTGCTGGTTGCGCAGGGCCTGCGCAAAAGTCTGGGGGATCGTCTGTTGTTTGACAGTGTGCACTTAGCCCTGGGGCCGGGCGTGAAGCTGGGCCTGCTCGGCCCCAACGGCAGCGGCAAAACCACGCTCCTGCGCTTGCTGACCGGCGAGATCACCCCGGACCAGGGTACTATCGTCCGTGCCGAAGGGCTCCGTACGGTCTATCTGGACCAGCATCGGGCCACACTGGACCCGAACCAGCCGCTACGGCACGCGCTCGCGTTCAACAGCGATTACGTGCGCTACAGGGGCACTTCGATTCATGTCGCGGCGTGGGCAAAGCGGTTTCTTTTTGCCCCGGAGCAGCTGGAGCAACCGGTAGGCGCGCTCTCAGGTGGCGAGCAAGCCCGGGTCCTGATCGCCCGCCTGATGCTGGAGCCTGCCGATCTGCTGATCCTGGACGAGCCAACCAATGACCTGGATATTCCCTCGCTGGAAGTGCTGGAAGAGAGCCTTGTGGAGTTCTCAGGGGCCCTGGTGCTGGTCACGCATGACCGCTACCTGCTGGACCGCGTGGCGAATCTGCTGCTGGCGCTGGATGGTGCAGGACATGCGGAGTTCTTTGCCGATTATGCTCAATGGGAACAGAAGCAACGGCAGAAGCAGACGGAACGGACCTCTCAACCCTCATCGGGCAGAGCCCCCATTTCCGGGAGCAGAGGGCTCTCTGCCGCCGAGCGCCGGGAGCTGGCCCGCATGGAAGAGACCATCCTCGCCGCCGAGGCAGAAGTCGAACGCCTCAGGGAGCAGATGAATACGCCCGAGATCGCGACGGACCCGGTGAAGTTGCAGGCTTGCTGGGAGGAACACAACCGCGCGGTCGAGCGTGTGACCGCTCTGTACGCACGCTGGGAAGAGCTGGAGAGAAAGCGCGCCGGGTGAGCGCTTCGCTCGACGTCACCGGCGACGCCTGCGGCGGAACTCGTTGATCAGGCCATTGGTGGACGCGTCATGCGAGGTTACTTCCTCGTCCTGATCCAGCTCAGGCAGGATGACTTTCGCCAGCTGTTTGCCAAGCTCCACGCCCCACTGATCGAACGAGTTGATATTCCAGATCACACCCTGCGTGAAGATCTTGTGCTCGTACATGGCGATGAGAGCCCCGAGCGTGTAGGGCGTCAGCTTCTGGAACAGGATCGAGTTTGTCGGGCGGTTGCCCTCGAAGGTACGATGTGGCACCAGCGCCTCGATCTCCTCCGGGCGCATACCAGCCGCTTGCATCTCTGCGCGCGCCTCATCCGGTGTTCGGCCACGCATCAGGGCTTCGGTCTGTGCGAAGAAGTTGGAGAGCAGGATGCCATGATGGTTGCCAACCGGGTTGTGTGTCTCGATGGGCGCGAGGAAGTCGCACGGTACCAGCTTCGTTCCCTGATGGATCAGTTGATAGAACGCGTGCTGCCCGTTGGTGCCCGGCTCGCCCCAGAGGATGGGGCCGGTAGAGTAGTCCACCCGGTGCCCGTCTTTCGTGACGCATTTACCGTTCGACTCCATATCCCCTTGCTGGAAGTAGGCCGGAAATCGATGCAGATACTGGTCATAAGGCAGAATGGCGTGCGTCTGCGCTCCATGGAAGTTGTTATACCAGATGCCCAGCAGGGCCAGAATGACTGGCAGGTTGCGCTCGAAAGGTGTGGTGCGGAAATGCACGTCCATTGCATGTGCCCCGTCCAGCAATTCCTCGAAGCGATCCATGCCCACATAGAGGGCGATGGACAGGCCAATCGCGGACCAGAGCGAGTACCGGCCACCGACCCAGTCCCAGAACGGAAACATGTTGGCGGTATCGATGCCGAACCGGGCCACCTCATCGGCATTGGTGGAGAGAGCCACGAAGTGCCGTGCGATTGCGGTTCGATCCCCGCCGGCATGCGCCAGTAACCACTCCCGGGCGGTATGTGCGTTGGTGAGCGTCTCCTGTGTGGTGAAGGTTTTTGAGGCGACGAGGAACAGTGTGCGCTCCGGGGCCACTTTACGGAGCGTCTCGGCGATGTGCGTACCATCCACGTTGGACACGAAGTGCACGCGCAGGTCGGGAGTTGCGTAGGGTCGCAGGGCTTCCGTGACCATCAAAGGTCCAAGATCCGATCCCCCGATGCCGATGTTCACAACGTCGGTAATCCGTTCCCCGGTCCATCCCCTCCACGCCCCGGAGCGTACGGCTTCGCTGAATTCTCGCATATGCGCCAGCACAGCGTTCACTTCCGGCATCACGTCCTGGCCATCCACAAACACCGGGCGATTGCTGCGGTTGCGCAGTGCGACATGCAGTACGGCGCGTCTCTCGGTCGTGTTGATCTTCTCGCCTGTAAACATCGCTTCGATCGCCTGCCGCAGACCGGCCTGCTCCGCCAGCGCGAACAGCAGGGCCATGGTCTTCTCCGTAACCCGGTTTTTGGAGTAGTCCAGCAGAATGTCTTCGAAGCGCACCGAGAACCTTTCGAAGCGCTGCGGGTCTGCAGCAAACAGATCCCGCATGTGCAGGGCCGTGGTCTCCTGAAAGTGGGCCTGTAACGCACGCCACGCGGGCGATGCGGTCAATTCGGTCACTGCTCTCCTCCTTCACCGAGGAACTCGACCGGCACCCATTTCCCGTTGCCCACGTATTCGATGATCGCCCCGCAACGGTCACATTTCGCCCGTGACAACCATCCCTGTCCCACGGGAGGCGCTTTTGGCTCCCCGGTGTATCGGCAACGCGGGCGCAATGGCTTGCCACAGACCGGACATCGCCCGAAGATCGGCGGAATGTCACTGTCCTCGGGGATCGCCTCATGGTCCTGTTCTTCTGTGCGCTCCTGCTCTTCCTCAACTTCCGGTTCGGCCTCGATTACCGGAGCCGTTCCCGGGATCGTCTCCGTTTCTGGCATAGGCCCTACTCCCTGACAGTAGTATCAACGATGTTGTTGTCGGCAGAATACCTCGCGGGATTGAGTCTACCCGAAATTCGCGAGCCGGGCAACTTCACTGGCCCGCCGCCCGCAGCACTGCACGCACGGGAGCCCCGTCCGCACCAACCAGCCGGAGCGGGAGAGCGATCAACTCATAATCGCCCTCCGGCACATGGCGTAACGCGAGCGACTCCAGAATATGGATACCGCAGGCCCCCAGCAGATGATGGATTGGCAACGTTTTGCTGTCGAGCACATCCACTGACGGCAGATCGATGCCGACCAGTATCACCCCGCACTCCCTGAGGAACCCGGGCACCTGTTCGTCCATCACCGGGATTGCTTCCGGGAAACGCGTGGGGTCGGGCCAGGCACCGGTGCGTAGCAGTATGCGCGGCGCCGGTCGCTCGCGCAGAGCCTGCAGGTCCGTGATACGGATCGGGTTTCTGCCGGTGACGTCCAGCAGTCGCGCAGGCCCCAGGAAGATGGCCGGATCGAGCGCCTCGATCGTTGCCCCGTCTGCCAGATAGTGGTAGGGTGCGTCGATGTGCGTGCCGGAGTGCACGCTCATCTCGAGAGCACCAAGGTTGATGCTAGCCCCTTCCTGCATACGCAGCTGGGGACGATACCGGTACGGCGTGTCCCCCGGCCAGCAGGCCAGCGTACGGTCCAGTGGCAATGTGATGTCATAGATCTGCACGCGGTTTCCCGGATCAGACAATGTACTCGCGTTCTGTGGCATAGCGTCTGTACTCTTCCGTTTCCATGATGTGGCGCAACCTCCGGATCGCTTCCTGACATTCCTGTCGTGTGTTGTACAGAGCCACCGGAGCCAGCCGCACGATGTCAGGGGGACGATAGTCCGGTACCACTCCATGGGCTCTGAGCGCACGACAGATCCGCACAGCCTCTGGATGCGCCAGGGCAATATGCCCGCCACGTCGTTCCGGTGCACGGGGAGTCACACACTGGAACCCGAACGATGTCAGCTCGGCACTGGCCAGTTGCATCAGGTAGTCAGTAAGCGCCAGAGACCTCGCCCGGATGCGTTCGATCCCGGCCTCGGCTATCATCTCCAGCGCACCCAGCAAGGGCGCCATACTCAGGATGTTCGGGGTACCGATCTGCAGGCGTGCGGCACCCGGCGCCGGATCCATGTGCGGGAGCATGTCAAACTGCTTATCCCGACAGGAGCCGAACCAGCCGGCCAGCCCCGGCGAACGGTCATGGTAACGGCGGTTCAGATACAACCCCCCGGACGCGCCCGGCCCGCCATTGAGATACTTGTAGCCACACCAGAACGCGAAGTCCACCCCCCAGAGGCTCAACCGGTGCGGTACGCACCCAATGGAATGCGCACAGTCCACCCCGATCCGCACTCCCCGTCGATGAGCCTCATGCGTCAGGCGCGGTAAGTCCAGCAACTGCCCGCTGGTGTAGACCACAGAAGGCACGATCAGCAACTGCACGTCGTCTGATAGAGCGGCCAGAATGTCCTCCTCGTCCAGGATCCGACCATCTCGTGGAGGCACTGTGATCAGGTCGACGCCCGGATCTCGCCCCCGCAGGCGGAGATGGCTCTCCAGTGCATAACGATCGGAGGGAAAAGCCAGAGCATCCGTGACAATGCGCGGACGTGTTGCGTCGGGCTCGTACACCGTGGCGAGCAGCTGGTGCAGGTTGACCGTTGTGGAATTGGCAACAACGACCTCCTCCGGATGGGCGCCAATCAGAGAGGCAGTCAACCGTGCTATCTCCTCTGCCAGATCTATCCAGGCAGGACTGGCACGCATCCATCCGTCAATCCCCAGCGATTTCCATGCCTCCAGACAGCGCAACAAGGATTTCTCGGCTCGCACAGACAACAGACCGAGGGAGTTGCCATCCAGATAGATCTTTCCGGGGATCTGGTAGAACTCTTCCCGGAAGCAGGTCAACCCGTCTTCTCGCTCATTCTGCTGCGTTTCCTGTGTATCGTGTGTATCGCGTTGCAACACAGGACCCTATCTTTCAGATCCGGATACGCCGATGCCCCCTGTGAGAGGGGGCGCCTGCGGCCATTGTATGTGGTACTCTACGTCCTCATACGCAAAAGGAAAGCGCGTCATAATGTCTTCCTCGCCTTCCTCACCCCCTGACCGGTCCGCAAGTGGACGTCGCTCTGGACTGACAGTGCGCGCGCTTGTGCTGGGTATTCTCTTTACCGGCCTGACAGACCTGTGGATCCACTGGGCCGAGCTGGTCCTTGGAGGTCGAGGGCACACGGCGCTGGCTGGCACGGCGATCCCGGTGGGCGCGTTCAACGTGCTGTTTCTGCTGGTTGTGACCAACCTCCTGCTACACCGGGTGTTGCGGCCTCTCGCCTTTTCGCCAGCAGAATTGCTGGTCATCTACGTGATGATGACAGTCTCCACGGTGGTCTCTTCTTCTGGAGGTCTCCACTTCCTGATCCCGACTATCACTGCAGCATTCTGGTACGCTGATGAGAGCAACGGGTGGGCGAACCTGTTTCATGCCTACATCCCGGAGTGGATCGCGCAACGTGATCGGGACGCTCTGCGCGGATTCTACGTTGGCAATGCGACCGTGCCCTGGGCAGAGTGGGTACGCCCGATGAGCGCGTGGATTGCGTTTCTGGCCATTTTCACTCTGGGCACTCTCTGCCTGGTGGCGATCCTGCGACGGCAATGGGTGGATCGGGAGCGTCTCACTTTTCCCACAGTGGTCGTCCCGGTGGAAATGATCCGCGATGGCGAGCATTTCCTGCGCAATCGCCTGCTCTGGTTGGGGTTTGCGATCCCGTTCGGGATCGATATCATGAACACCCTGCACCTGAACATCCCACCCGTGCCGTACCTGCCCACGCGCACTACCGATCAGCCCGACATCAGCACGTTTTTTGCGGCACCTCCATGGAACGCCATAGGTCCGACGCCAATCTCGTTCTACCCCTTCGTCATCGGCATTGCCTACCTGCTCTCCGTGGAGATGACCTTTTCCTGCTGGTTCTTCTGGCTTATTACCAAGCTGCTGCGCGTTTATGGTGCGGCCTCAGGACTCTCCTCCGGTGCGACAGGGGGTGGGCAGAGCGCATGGCCTTTCCTGGGGCATCAGGGCGCCGGGGCTTTCCTCGCACTGACGCTGGCAGGTCTTTGGCTCTCACGCGCATATCTCGTAGAGGCATGGCATATCGCCTTCGGGCCGCGGCCTCGCGGCCCTGCAGCAGATCAGGAGGAGCCTCTTCCTTACCGGTGGGCTTTCCTTGGCCTGTTTGCCTGTCTGGCCTTTGCCACAGGGTGGTGTATTGCGGCCGGCATGCGCAGTGGCGTGGCTCTGACACTGATCTTGCTCTCGCTCTGTTACATGATCGCGGCGGCGCGCATTCGGGCGGAGACGGGCAACGCGTGGCTGTTTGGCCCGGACGTAGACGCCTACAAGGTAATGACGACTACTTTCGGCACCATGGTCTATTCTCCTGCAGACCTGACCGTTATGGCCTACATCCGCAACGCGATCTCCACTTTTGATCTGCGTTGCCTGTCGATGCCCCATCAGTTCGACGCGTATCGCATGGCGGACACGGTGCCGGTATCCAGGCGGCATCTGACGTTTGCCCTTGCCCTCGCCGTGGTCCTCGGACTGGTTCTGTCGTTCGCTATCGCGCTGATGATCTGGTACGCCTACGGCGCTGGCGCGAAAACGGATGCGTGGCGTACCAGCATGGGCCGGATGCCCTTCGATCAGCTTTCCGATGCGTTGAAAACTCCGGTGAAGGCGGATGTTTCTGGAAGCCTTGCGATCGGCGCAGGCTTCGGGATCACCACGGCGTTAATGCTGCTGCGTACCCGGATCACCTGGTGGATATTCCATCCGGTCGGCTACGCTGTAGCCAATACCGGCACCATGAATCAGGTCTGGTTACCCTTTTTCATTGCCTGGTTGCTCAAGGTAGTGGCTCTGCGCTACGGCGGTATCCAGCTGTACCGCCGTTCATTACCGTTCTTCTATGGCGTCATCATCGGCGATTTCCTCGCCGGAGGCCTCACGACTCTGCTCGGTTGCTTCCTCGGGATTAACGCGTACCCGATCAACTGGTAACTTCGGTGTCGAACGGATACCGGGCGCGTATTTTTCTGGCCGCGACGTCCAGCCTGCGCCGGATCGGACGCAGGTCCAGATGTGGAAACCGGTCCTCGATCCGGTTTCCGCGGGTGGCATCGTAGCGAATTTCGCCCCCGATCATCGTTAGCATCACGTCGGAAGCGCGCGCGGTGTACACCAGCGTGCTGTAAGGGTCATAGACGGGTACGCCGTGCAGGGCGCCCGGACATACCGCACACAGGTCGGCTCGTTTCCCCGGCTCGAGAGAGCCTGCCTGCGCGTCCATGCCCAGCGCACGCGCACCGCCCAGCGTGGCCATCTCCACAATTTCCCGAGCGGTCAGGGCTCCCACGTCCTGCTGCACGGCGCGTTGCAGCAGGACAGCAACGCGCATCTCTTCGAACAGGTCCATTGTGTTGTTGCTGGCCACGCTGTCGGAACCCAGACCCACCCGGGGACAATCCGTCGGATCATCCCGTCCCGCAAGCAACGTAAGTGGTGCCACCCCGTTGCCCAGCTTCGCGTTGGACTTTGGACAATGCGCCCAGGCAGCGCCACGCTCCCTCCAGAGCGCCCTGTCGGCCTCTGTTACCTGCACGCCGTGCACCAGCAACGTGTGCGGCCCAAGCACGCCCTGTGCGTCCAGATAGGCGATCGTACTGACTCCGGGCGCCTGCCAGGCAATGCCACGCCGGGCAAACATCCGGGCAATCGGCCCCGCACCCGCCTGCAGCAACTCCTGTTCGGCGCGCGACTCAGCAGCATGGATGCAGAGCGGCAATTGCGCACCACGCGCATAATCTGCCAGGGCCCGGAACAGTGCAGGGCGCACCGTGTAGGGCGCATGCGGGGAGATCCCGATGGTCAGTGCCGTGCCGGTGGCATCGGATTGCATACGCTCTACCTTTCCACGCAATTCGGTCATGATGGCGTCCACCGTCCGGCTCTCATCGATCCCGAACACTTCCTGGTAGATCACCCCGGAGAGTCCGAGTGCGATAGCAGCGTGGAGCGCAGCCCCGCTATCCGTGCAGTCGCCCACAGTCGTGATGCCTCCTGCGACGGCCTCGGCAGCCCCGAAGGTCGCCGAGGCGAGCCAGTCCTCCGGGTCCAGAACTGTCTTGCAGGCGACCAGCGCGCGCACCCAGGCAAAAAAGGGGCGATCTTCCAGAGCACCGCGCATCACCGTGTAGTCTAGATGCGTGTGCGCGTTGACCAGACCGGGCATCAGGATCGCATTGCCCAGGTCGCGCGCATCGGGCACCGCCGGTGGTGCCGGCCGCACGGCAGCAATACGCCCCGCTTCCACGACCACCTCCCCGTTCCCTATGGGAGGGCCCGTGATGGGCAGAACCCACTGTGCCCGCAATCGCAATGTCATACGCACTCCTACAGCGGCATCGACCAGACGCGGTCCAGCTGGTCGCGCGTCAGGTTTCTGGCGTGCCCGTCTGCAAAAACGGTGTTGTACCGCTGCACCGGGGGAAGCAGGCTACCGTGCCATGCACCCGCACCATCAAACAGCACGTTCACTTCTGCTGGCCGCTGGAAGGTCGCTTCGCCGGCTCGACGTGCGGCGATTTCGGTGCGATAGTAATAACTGGTGCCGAACTTTAGGTAGCTGGTCGGGCGCGCGTTTCTGGGGTTGCCCGTTGGATCGATCTCCAGCCCGGTGAAATCTTCCACATCAAATCCGGTATCCGCAGGGCACCGAAACAGTTCGCGGGACTTCACATAGGGTTGCAACACCTCATGGAGCATGCTCATGGAGGGGATCTGCGCCTGAAATTCAGGGAAGCCGGCCCAGATCTGCGGGGTGTATCGATCGGCCGGATCCACGGCATAGGGGTAGAGCCCGTCGTGATCCTGCGCATACATTGAGATGCTCACCCCGATCTGACGCAGGTTGGACAGACAATGGATCTCGCGCGCTTTGCCCCGCGCGGTCAGGAATACCGGGAATAACAGACCGGCAAGCACCGCGATGATTGCGATCACTACGAGCAACTCGATCAGAGTAAACGCATGCCTCCGTGTGCGGATCGGGTGCCAGTGGAACATGGCCAGTGCCCTCCTGAAGTGCAAAGTTGTCTGAGGCAGCAAGGCAGGCCCTGCCGATGATGATACTGCGGCACACAGGGCCCCGTTGACTTCCTGCCGACGCGCAACGTATAATGACGCCGACGGTGGTCGGATACGGACCTGAAGATCCAACCCGGGGCTCGCGCCCGTTATGGTCATACGTCTGACAGGCACCGCCCTACCGCCTGCGCGCTATTTTTTCTGTCAGGAAAGCTCTCGATGCGCATTCTGCGTGTTGCGCAGGAAGGGTACGCTGCCGCGCATGCGGCAGTACGCCGTACGAACCTGCAGGACAATCCGCAGGCCGAAGCGATTGTGCGTGACATCATCGCGGATGTTCGCGCACGCGGCGACGCGGCCCTGCTGGAGTTATCCCGGCGCTTCGATGCGCCGAACCTCACTGCGCTGGAAGTACCGCGCACGCTCTGGCTGGAAGCGGAGGCACAGATCCCGACCGAACTCCGTGAGGCCGTGCTCACAGCAGCCGGGAACATCACACAGTTCCATGAAAAGCAGAAGCGCACGGGGTGGATGGACACCCGGTCCGGGTGCATCGTCGGGCAACTGGTGCGGCCACTGGACCGCGTTGGTGTCTACGCTCCCGGAGGCACTGCGGTTTACCCGAGCACCGTGCTGATGACGGCTGTTCCGGCCCGGGTCGCCGGTGTTCCTGAGATTGTGCTCTGCACTCCCGCCCGACATGACGGCACTGTACATCCGCTGGTGCTCTACGCGGCGCAGGTCGCGGGGGTTCAACGCGTTTTCGCAGTGGGCGGAGCGCAGGCAATCGCGGCACTGGCTTTCGGCACGCAGACAATCCCTGCGGTAGATAAGATCGTCGGGCCAGGCAACATCTACGTGAACCTCGCCAAAAAGCTGCTCTGGGGCATAACGGACATGGACATGCTCGCCGGTCCCAGCGAGGTGTGCGTGGTTGCTGACGATGCCGCCAACCCGGTCTTTGTCGCAATGGATTTGCTGACTCAGGCCGAGCACGACACAGAGGCCGCAGCGTTCCTGATTACGCCATCGGAGTCGCTCGCAGCACGCGTGCAGGATGCGATCGAGCGGCAGCTGTCGCTGCTCTCGCGTCGCGAGATCCTGCGGCAGTCGTTGAACAACAACGGCGTGATCCTGATCACGACATCGCTGGAGCAGGCCCTGGATCTGGCCAACATCTGCGCGCCGGAGCATCTGTCCCTCATGGTGCGCGATCCTCTGAGCGTTCTGGGGCGGGTGCGCAATGCCGGTGCGATCCTGCTGGGAGAGTACACCCCGCAGACACTCGGGGACTACCTGGCCGGCCCGAGCCATACCCTGCCGACCAGCGGTACGGCGCGCTTCGCTTCCCCTTTGCATGTGGATACCTTCTTGAAGAAGAGCAGCATCATCTACTACACCCGGGAGGCACTCGGCACAGTCGCGCCCCTTCTGGAAACTTTCGCTCGTGCCGAAGGGTTCGACGCTCACGCCACTGCTGTGACAGCCCGGCAGACAACGGGCAACTAGCATGCGTGCGCCCTCTGTGAAGCATTCTGCTCCTGAAAGGTGAACTCGAACAGGCTTTTCAGGAGGCACCCTATGGCTACACCGAGCAGGTCATGTGATGGACCGTCCCGACGTTCGCCCGTGCGCGAGTCCGGCATCCTGTTCCGACTGGCTCTTGTTGCGCTGCTGCTTGTTGCCCTGGTCGGTTCCCTGCGATGGGCTATGGATGTGACCCGGGCCAACGCGCGGCAGGTATCTCGCAATCTGAGTCGCATCCGGAACCAGTTCGAACAACCGGTCACACAACCCGGGGTGCGTTCTGTCATCCCCGGGCCAATCATCGAACCAGAAGAACCGCCTGCCAGACCGGTCAGGGAACTCAGACGAACACCATGATTGCCATCGTTGACTACGGAATGGCCAACCTGCGCAGCGTGGAGAAAGCCCTGTTGCGCGTGGGCGGCCACCCGATCATCACCAGCGATCCGCACGTCGTGGCACGGGCGGACCAGATCGTTCTGCCCGGCGTTGGCGCGTTCTGCGCCGCTATGGCCAACCTCGAGCAGAGTGGCCTGCGTGACGCTGTATTGCAGGCTATTGCCGCGGGCAAGCCTTTCCTCGGCATCTGCCTTGGCCTGCAGTTGCTGTTCGAGTCCAGCACAGAAATGGGCGGAGCCCGGGGGCTTGGCCTGATCCCCGGTCATGTCGTCCGTTTCTTCGAAAACGCCCCTCCGCCCACCCTCCCGGACGGCATGCCCCTGAAGGTACCGCACATCGGGTGGAATGCGTTGCACCTGCCCCGCTCATCACGCCTGTTTCGTGATATCGAAGAGGGCGCCCGGGTCTACTTCGTACACTCCTACTACCCGGAACCCTCTGACGCGTCCGTGGTTGCTGCAACCACCGACTACGGGGTGGACTTCTGCTGTGCTATTGAGATCGATCACATCGCAGCCACACAGTTCCACCCGGAGAAAAGTGGCACCGTCGGCCTGCAAATCCTGCGAAACTTCGTCCGCTGGAATTGAGTAGTGGAAAGTGTCCGGAGGCACCTGCCCGCGAGCGAACATGAGAGACGACGATGGACATCTACCCGGCAATCGACATCAAAGGTGGCAAGTGTGTGCGGCTCAGCCAGGGGCAGTTCGAACAGATCACAACCTACTCGGAAGACCCGGTGAAAGTCGCAAAGCGCTGGAAGCAAGAGGGGGCGCAGTGGTTGCATGTCGTCGACCTTGACGGCGCACGGATGGGCAGCCCGAACACGCAGAACCTGGACGTTCTGCGGCAGATCCTCCGGCAGACCGGCCTGCCAGTGCAGTTTGGCGGAGGCGTACGCAACGCGGAGATTGTCGAGCGCATGTTGCGAATTGGTGTCAGCCGGGTGATTGCTGGCACTGCAGTCGCCAATGATCCGGCTCTGGCCGAGAGCCTGTTCTTGATGTACGGCGACCGTGTGGCGGTAGGTGTGGATGCGCGGGATGGCCGGGTTGCCATTCAGGGGTGGGTGCAGAGCACCGACGAGAACGCGGTCACGTTCGTGCAGCGTATGGCCCGGCTCGGCGCGCAACGCTTCATCTTCACAGATATCGCCCGTGATGGCATGCTGCAGGGTGTGAACCTGACCGCGGTTGCCCAGATCACTGCCGCCGTACCGCAGATACCTGTGATCGCCTCCGGGGGAGTGACTTCCCTGCAGGATCTGGATGCCCTGCTTCACCTGCGTGCGACCGGTGCTCCTAACCTGGAGGGAATTATTGTTGGTAAGGCGCTCTACGCGGGCACTCTCACCCTGCCGGATCTGCTGGCCCGTGCAGCCCGATCAGCCGGTTGAAAGAGAGATTCCCCTGATGACAGAGGCCACAATGATAGAAGCACTGGTCGGTCTTGCCGCAATCCTGGGCGCTTTTAGCATCCCGATCGTTGCGATCCTCACCCGGCATCGGCAGAAGATGCTGGAGCTGCAGTTGAGACTGCGTCAGCACCAGGACACCAACCTCCGGGAAACAGTAGAACAACTCCGGGCCGAAGTCCAGTCCCTGAGGGATACCGCGTTGCAGTACGACCTGAGCTTCGATACGGCACTTCAACGTCTCGAGGCACGGGTCACGCAACTGGAGCGACGCTCCCGGAGCGTTGCAGAGGAGCCCATCGTTCCACTCACGCGGAACGAATAATCAGAGGAAGCGTCATCATGCTGCCATGGGCTATCCTTGCAATTTTCCTTCTTATGTTTGGCGGCCTGTTCATCTTCCTGCCATCTTTCGCCATCTGGACGTATCACCGGCGCAAGATGGAAGAACTCCAGTTGCAGCGCAACGCGACTGCCGAGCGGCAATTGCAGGCACAGCTAGACGCCCTGCGCGCCGAGATCCAATCCCTGCGAGATACCACGCTACAGTACGACCTGAGCTTCGATACGGCACTTCAACGTCTGGAAGCGCGTGTCGCACAACTGGAACGGCAGAGAGCACATACCTCTGTTGACGAAGCGACACAACGCATTGGTCTCCCGTGAGCCACTCGATGGGCCTTTCCTCCCCGCTGTATCTGCTCTGGTTCCTTCCTCCGGGTGTCCTGATCCTCCTGTTATACCTGTTGAAGAAGAAGCGCCGGGAAGTGGTGATCTCTTCGACCCTCCTCTGGGAGCAGGTCCTTCAGGACGTGCAGGCCCACACGCCCTTTCAGAAACTGCGCCGGCACCTGCTGCTCTGGCTGCAACTGCTTCTGGCCGCGCTGCTGGTGCTTGCGATTTCTGGTCCTTACGTGCGCGTCACCGGAACCAGAGGCCGTAACATTGCGATCCTGATCGATGTCTCGGCTTCCATGCAGGCGACCGACGTAACTCCCTCGCGTCTGGAAGTTGCGAAACGCAACGCGCTGGAGCGGATCGATCGCCTCGGCCCCGGCGACCGCATGATGATCATCGCCTGCGGATGGCGTCCGGAAGTGTTGACAGGATTCACCGCCGATCGCGTCACATTGCGGCAGGCCGTACGATCTCTCAGGCCACAGGATACTCCGGGGAACCTGCGTGAGGCCCTGCGTTTCTCCTCGGATCTTGTCGCTGCGGAACGCAACGGCGTTCCGGGAAGGATCGAAGTGTTCTCTGACGGGGATGGACTCCCGGCAGTGTCAGAAGCGTCATCCAGCCGCACAGGCCTGAGTCGGGACTCTGCGGAGATCGTGTTTCACCCAATAGGCCGACGCAGCGAGAACGTCGGTATCGTCACAATCGACTACCGGCGTTCATCGAGCAAAGCCGGTGTAGTGCAGCTACTGGTGGTAACCCGTAACTTCGGCGAAAAACCGCGCACGTTCACACAGGAGATCTCTGTGGAAGAGCGTCTGGTGGATGCTGCGGAGACGGTTCTCGCGCCTCACGCCACCAGAACCTTCACGTATGACCTGCCTGATCCAGATCGACCGGTGCGGGTCCGGGCATATCTCGACCTGCGCGATGACCTGGCAGTCGACAACCACGCCATGCTGGTCCTGAACCCGATCAGACGCCTGAAAACGCTTCTGATCGGGCGAGAGAACCTGTTTCTGGAGAATGCTCTACGCGTGGATCCCTCGGTTGCATTGAGCACGGCGGCCTCCTTTGTGCCCGAACAGGCAGACGAGTACGACGTGGTTGTGTTCTCGGAAGTTGCGCCCGCACATTTGCCTCCGGGCAACTACCTTTTCCTGCACTGTCACTCCGAACAGGCTCCGGTCAGCGTGACCGGCGAGGAGCGGAACGTTATGCCCATCGACTGGGAGCGCGACCATCCGGTGTTGCGCTTTGTGGACCTCGGGCAGGAGCGCTTCGATCGGGCCCTGCAGGCCACTCCGCGCGCATGGGGGCAGGAAATCGCAACCGCCACGTCAGGAACTCTGATCGCAGTTGGAGAGCATGGAGACACACGTACGATATTCCTCGGATTTGCGCTGGACACGCCGTCGTTCGCCCTGCGTGTGGCGTTCCCGATCCTGATTGCCAACTGTGTACGGTGGCTGGGTACCGGTAACGACGCGTACGACCGGACGCAGGCCGTCGCCGGGAAGCCAGTTTCCCTGTCCCTGCGATCCGCTGGATCCCCACTGACGGTGACCGCGCCCGACGGATCTCGCCGCACGCTGCACCCCGTTGCGCCGGGGCGTTTCGTGCTCGACCACGTCGAGCGGATCGGGTTCTATCAGATCGCAGGAGCAGGAGTCTCGCACATGGTCGCGGTGAACCTGACAGACGAGCAGGAGTCCGATCTGCGCCCGCGCCCTCACTCTGCCCTCCCATCCACTGCAGCGGAACACCGGGGCGCCCGGGTCATCTATCGCCGCTCATGGCTCCCTGTTGTCGTGACAGCTGCCCTGATCATTCTCATGGTGGAGTGGTGGGTGTATCACCGGCGCATCTACCAGTCCTGAGTTCCGGGCGCCAAAAAGCTGGCACAATCACCGGCGAGTTGGCACACTTTTTGCATTCTGGCGGATACAGGAGGGGAGAGAACGCGCGTTGTTACCCGCCTGCCTCGGATTTGCGCCATGCGCGCAGGCGTTCCAACTCGAAAGCGAGCACCGATGCGGGGATTTCCGAGGCGCCAGCGATGCGATCCAGGATCCGGGCCAGACTGCGCTCTGTCATCTCGTCGGCATCTGCCGGGTAGAGTGTGTCCATCGCCTCGACCAGCGTGTAGAGTGCCTCATTGGCGTAGCGCGCTTTCCCCTGAGGCAGGGAGCGATAGGGAGTGGTAGCGTAGAGCCGGGCGATCTGATCGTACAGAGCATCCCAGGAGTCCGCATGGACATCTACGGGAGCCGGACGTACCTCGGACTGCTGTCTGGAGGCAGCCAGCTGCGCCTCACGCTCTTTGAGCATCTCCCAGTCGGCCAGCGTGGTTCCCTCAATCAGGCGGACCTGCAGGGGTTGTTGGAACACCTCGCGAACGGTTTCGTTGACCGCGTGCATCGTGGCCGTTTGCTGGATATGGCTGGCAAGATTGAAGTTCAATGCGTCCAAGCCGATAATCAGAGTGCTGTCTTCAATCGTGATGGGTTGCGTGGCCTCGATCGCTTCCCAGAATGAGCGATTGTTGACCCGATCTTTGAGGCGCTCAACGCAGTTAGCCCAGAGCGTGGGCAGGGCAGCCGCATTCATGGGGGATGGCTCCTTGACGAGAGTCGGAAGAAAAGCGCACGCAGCGTGCGGGTATCGGGGTTGCCCGTACAGGGAGCACGCCGGCTACGATCGGTGAGGATTATACTTTTCCAGCCCCCGGGAAGTCAAGTAATCGTAGGATTTACCGCCCCTGTGGCGTATCATTTCAGACACGTTGACCGCCCTGCGATGCGTTGCGGTTCGAGAATTGAGAAGGAGTATTCGGGATGAGTGACATGTGTGTGTTCCGTAACTTCAGACGGAACTGGGTTCAGGTAGCCATGGTGCTGCTGCTGGGGATTGGCGCGTTGCCAGCAGGTGCGCAACAGCAGAATAATAACCAGAACCAGCCCCCGCAACAGCCTCCGGCCCGTCCAATGTCTCTGTTTGGCGACGAACAGATCGATCCCAACCAGCCCATCAAGCCGGACTTTGTCATCAACGTCAGCGTCGTTGGTGAGCCAGAACCCAGCGGTGTCTACACAGTGGATCAGGCCGGCAACGTGAGCATCCGGTACGCGGGCATCATGACCCCGGTCTCCGTGAAGGGGTTGACGCCAGCGCAGGCGGAAGACGCCATCAAACTCTTCCTGAAGACCTACATCAAGAACCCGCAGGTCAAGGTGACCATCGTCCAGGTGCCACGCCCCATCGTCTTCGTTGGCGGCGCGGTGAAGCAGCCCGGCCCCATTGTGATTGGCCCGGATACCACTCTGGTGGATGTGCTCTCACGTGCCGAGTGGACGGAGAACGCGGACCTGACGCAGGTGCGTATCACGCGCCGCGAGAAGGCCGATGACGGCACTGAGAAGACCGTTCCGATCATCGTGAACTTCGAGAGCTACATCAAGATTGGCGAAGGCAAAGTGCCGGACGAGGCCCAGAACCCGGTCCTCAAGGACAAGGACCGGATCTTCATCGGATTCAAGAGCCTCCCGGGCAACGGTGTGGTGAGCGTGCAGGGCGAGGTTGCCAAGCCGACAGTAGGTATCCCCCTGCGCAACAACCCGCCCATGACCGTTCGCGAGGTGATCAACCTGGTTGGTGGCACGACACCCAATGCCAACCGCAAGGCCGTCACGATCCGCCGTCCCACGCTGGACCGCCCTCTGGTGATCGATCTGGATAAGGCCGAGCAGGGCGATCTGGTCAACAACATTGAAATCCGCCCCGACGATGCGGTCTACGTCGGCAAGCTGGAGGAGAACGCCTACATCAACGTCAACGGCGGTTTCGTCAAGACAGGTAAATTCGTTTATGACCGGCGTATGACGCTGACGCAGGCAATCATGGAGGCTGGCGGGGTTGCGCCCTATGCGCGTGTCAAAGAAGGTCGGATCTTCCGGCACCCTGACAGCGATCCGAAGAACACCATGGTCATTTCCTTCAACTGGCGAGACATCGCCTCCGGGAAGCAACCGGATATCGAGCTCCAACCGGGCGACACGGTCTGGATCACGCCCGGTACGCCGCCGAGCCGCCCGCCAGTTGACCTGCTGACCGCGCTCAACGCGCTCAACAGTGCGGCCTGGACCTACATGATCCTTTCCGGTCGATGGTGGGGTGGCCGGTAGCGCCACGGCGACTTTCACCGATCTCTGCACGGAGACCCGCGCCGGATTGCTCTGGTCCGGCACGGGTTTCCGTTTGTTACCTCTCTGTCCCGCCGCGAATTGCCGATAATCATCAAGCGGCATGGCTGCCCGCACGCCACGTCACCGGTTTGCAAACAGGAAAGTAACGGCATGGCTGTAACCAATCCATCCACTCCATCCACCGGCAACTGCACGCCCCCCCGGCAGGTTGATGGACGCATGCTGCAGCAAGCATATCCCTCCACGCGGCAGTCCGAACACGACGCGTATATGACAAAGATAGAACGTCTTGCTCTCTGGCCGGCTATCGGGATCTTTCTTCTGCTGGCGCATCGCGTCTTCGTCTACACCCCTGATGACGCCTACATCACCTATCGCTACGCGGTCAATCTTGCAGAAGGTTACGGCCCTGTCTTCAACCGCAATGCCCCGGCTTCTGACCGCACCGAGGGCTACTCCTGCCCGCTCTTTATGTTCCTGATGGCTGCGCTGTGGAAGCTGCCATTGGGCGTGGATCTGGTGATCAAGGCGAAGTTGCTGGGGATCTGCTGTGGAATCGCCCTGCTGTTCCTGTCGCCCAGACTGGCTGCCCTGTTGGGCATGCCTGCCTGGGCACGGGTTGCGCTGCCTGTGCTGGTTGCCACTCATGCTGTGTTCGTTGTCAGCAGTGTGGACGGCATGGAAACGATACTGGCAACTCTCTGGACCACGTGGGCTACCTGCCGCTTTCTACAGGAATGGCAGTCGCAAGACGCCGGGCTGCCAGTATTCCCCTGGTCTGGCCTGCTGTTTGCGGCATGCAGTCTGACCCGCCCGGAAGGCGTGCTCATGGGCCTGGCCGCTCTCAGCATACTGCTGATCGGGCGGCGTGGGCGGATCGGGCGTTACGGGATACTGTGGATAGGCCTGTTCCTGCTCCCGGTGATTGCATGGTGGGTCTTCCGGTTGCTGTACTACGGCTCCCTCATGCCCAACACCTACTACGCCAAGAACGTCCCGCTCCATCTGGCTGCGGAGAAAGGCCTGCCCTACCTGCTGCGCACCTTCTTCCGCTTTGTCAACGAGAGCCTGGTGTACGCCGCAATTGGCGGCCTGTGGTGGTTGCTGGTCGCTCTCGGGGTCTGGAGGATGCCGTTCCGCACAGTGCCCGGGATCATCCTCCCCCTGTGCGTGGGGGCGCAGATGCTCTTCGCTGCTCGCACCGGCGGCGACTGGATGTCTTCCTGGCGCTACATGGCGCCGGTGCTGGTGCTGCTGGTCCTGCTCTCGCTGGCCGGGATCGCCGAGATCGGCGACGCCATCGGGAAAACACCGCGCACTGCAACGCTGATCGCGATCCCGTTCTGCATCGCCCTGCTGGGTGTCAGCCTCTGGGGACACAAAGACTATCACGATCGCCCCTACATCGGCTATATCGCCTGGGCCGAGAAACGCTTCGCTGTCAGGGATCGCGAGTTACTGTCCGGATGGATGTTGAATAAAGCGGTCGTGTTGAGCGACTGGCTGAACGCGCACCTGCCGCCCGGCTCCGAGATCGCCTATAGCGAGATGGGAGTTACCCCCCACCTGAGCCCGCAGCTACGCTTCCTGGACGTGCGTGGCCTGACCGACCGGGGAATTGCGCGTCTGCCAGGTACCCGCCACGAACAGGTCGGCGTTACCGACGAGTACATCAACGCCAGCACCCCCGTCGGCGCCTACCTGAAGAACGAGCGCAGGCCGGACTACATCCTCTGGGGCCTGCGCTTTGAGGGAGATCAGATCCCCTCGGACTTCACCATCGCGCTGGACCGGGTCCGCACGCAGGACGTGCTGGACGGCGCGTACGAGTGCATTGCGGCTTTCGAGAATCCACCGGCTCCACCCGGTTGCCGGGATGTGATTGGCGTGTATCGACGCCGCTGAACCCCGATGCGCCCGACAGAACAAAGCACAGGTTCTGTCGGGCGCACACCACTACCGGGCAGTTCCCTGTGCAACCGTCGATGCCCGTGCCGCCTTGCGTGGGAATAGCTCCTCGCGCATGGCGGCCTGATACGCAAAAGCGGCCATGATCACCGCGGCCTGCTTCACATCTTCTGGCTGGATCCGGTCGTAATTGTCCTGATTGGAGTGGTGCGTGCGCGTGCTGTACTCGATCGGGTCCTGAATGAACTGGAAGCCCGGCAGTCCTGCCCGATCGAATGGCACGTGGTCGGTAGCGCCCGTGTTGTTCAGAGTTACAGTAGTAGCGCCCAGATCATGGAACGGGACAAGCCACTCCTTGAAGAGCACGGCAGCAGCCTCATTGCCCTGTGCGTAAATGCCCCGGATCCGGCCTGTGCCATTATCCAGATTGAAATAAACGCAGAACTTCTCGTAGTCGGGTTTGTTGATGCGCCGGCGTTGCGCGGTACCACCCTGCTCCCCGGTTGTCGGCACCGGCTCCAGAGCGGAGAGATGCCGCTCCACATAAGCTGTAGAGCCAAACAACCCCTGCTCCTCACCGGTCCAGAGCGCGACTCGAATAGTGCGCCGTGGTTGTACCCCGACCGCTTTCAGGATCCGCATGGCCTCCATCACCACGGCGCATCCTGCTGCGTTGTCGGTTGCGCCGGTCGCCCCATGCCACGAGTCCAGATGGGCCCCGAGCATCACAACCTCGTCCTTCCTGTCGGTACCGGGGAGATCGGCCAGCGTGTTGTAGGCCATCAGGTCCCTATCGTGGAAGCGCACTGCCATTTGTACTGCCATGCGTAGCCGCTCCCCCTGACGGATCATCCGCACCAGACGATTGTAGTCCTCAATGGCCATCACCACCTGCGGCACTGTCTTCGGAGCTTTCCGGTCCCAGGGGCGGGGTGCGCGTTGCGCCCTGCTGCTCGAGGAACCTGTCGCAGGCAGCGCGGCAGATTGCACAAAGAGCGTGCCCCCATCACCACGCGTGCTGGGGTCCACCACCACGGCAACCCCCTCCTGCAGGAAAAACGCGAGCCGACGCGCCGGGGATAGCCGGGGAGACTGCCCTCCGGACGCCGTGGGATTCCCGGCCGGGCTTCCTGCCGTGCTCCCCGGGCCGACCGGACGACGCGGTGTCTCTCCGGGACCACGGGGAGCGTCCCGACGTCCCTGCGCCATGCGTGCCAGATCCTCTTCTGTCCAGCGTCTTCCCAGAGGATCAAAGCGCGCCGGCACATCCCGCGTCGGGCCGTTGAGCACAATAGCTCCCTTCAGACGGCCGCGATACTTCTCCAGTTCGGCCTCCGTGTTTGCTTCCACATAGACCACCTCGCCCACATGCGTGCCGCGCACTCCCGGGGACCACGCCTTCGGGCAGGCAATAAGCGGGATACACTGCGGCGCAATGATCTGTGCCGAGAACCGCTCCAGAGTCCAGCCCACTCCGAAGGGCCCCCAGGGTTCCAGACGCGCGTTCTCCAGTCCCCATGTTGTCAGTTGATTACGCGTCCATTCATTGGCGCGCTTCAGGTTCGGGGAGCCGGTAAGCCGCGGACCGATCACATCGGTCAGGTAGCTGAGCGTCTGCATCACCTGAGAACGTTGCAACCCCTCTTCCCGGATCCGGGCAATAACCTCCTCGATGGACGGAGCCTGCTGTGCAGCGAGCGCGGTCGTGCCCAGCGCCAGCCCCAGTGTGACGATTGCGCGTGTGCAAACAAGACGAAACATGGCGTTACACATTCCTTCCCGGGATCAAGATGAGATGAAATGAAGAGGGCAGTCGGGAATTACCCCGTGCTGCCCTGCAGAGGAATGCGCCATTGTAGGCCGTTTTCGGCCATTTTGTCAAGACGCGCCCGCTCTTTCCTCCATTGTTGCCAGTGTGTATCCGGCGAGCCCCTCCAGCACCTTCACTACCGCGGAGTAATCTTCCTCACCGAAGCCTTGTTGCACCGCCATGGAGAATAACTCGCGACTGAGCGCATTATGCAACAACGGTGCACCGCACTGCTGTCCCGCTTCGGTCGCGAGATTGAGGTCCTTCAACATGTTACGCACCACAAAGTTTGCGTTGAAGTTACGCTCCAGCAGCGTTCTGCCTTTGCTGGCGTACATCGGACAGGCCAGAGCGGACGCGCTGAGCACGTCCAGCAGCAACGCAGGCGCGACGCCACCCTTTCCAGCGAAGATCAATGACTGACCGAGGCCAAGGATCATGTGCGCGATGAGCAGATTGCAGGCGAGTTTGAGCGTCGCCGCAGCCTCTGCAGTTGGCAGATGCCAGACACGCTGGCTGAAAACCTTCCATACCGGCTCGCACCGCTGCACATCGGCCTCACTGCCCCCGCCAAATACCAGCAGTTCGCCAAGAGCAATCTGCTTCCGGCTCCCCAGCACCGGAGCCTGCACAAAGCGCTTTCCCTGTGCCCGGTATCGCTCTGCTATCTGCCGTGCGGCCTCCGGTGTGATCGTGCTCATGTCACAATGCACGCTGGTCGCAGGCAACTGCGCCAGAACGCCATTGCTCTCCAGACTGATCTGCATGACCGCGTGCGGATCGGTCACAACCGAGATAACGACATCGCACTGTGCGGCAAGACAGGCCGGCGTCTCCGCCCAGCGTGCGCCCTGTGCGATCAGGTCAGCTGCTCTGGATTGTGTGCGGTTATGGACAACAACCGGGTACCCTGCCTCAAGCAGCTTCGCTGCCATGGCCCGCCCCATAATCCCCAGACCGATCACGCCAACCTGCATGTCGCTCTCCTCTCCGGAATTCACCGCTCTGCGGGGTGTTGAATAACCCGTGCGGGCACCTGCTGCTACCGATCGCTGATCCGCCTGCCCCGAATGGCTACCCCATTTTGATTGCTGCCCCGATAGGTCAGCCAGTCCGGGTCAAGGCGTACCCGATCCACCCACGCTCCCCCGGGAGCATTCGGGTCTGGCCAGCGCAACACCAGCCGATCTCCCTCCAGGGTCCAGCGCGCGCCCCCGCGATCCTGTATCGTCCCGTCGGGCAGCAAGCGGATCATGCCTGTAGCGTCCTCACCGGCCGTATGTTCCCAGAAGCCGACAACAGGTGTCGAGGGTATGGTGCGTGGAGGCGCGGGAACAGCCGGCCATCCGTCCCGACTCCACTGCAGCGGAGCGATGCGCAGCGTACGCACACCGTCGGCCTGCGCATCGTAGGCATGATAAACCAGATACGTCTGTGCTCCGGACTGCAGCACGGCATTGTGCCCGGGTCCGCGCCAGCGCGCGTCTCCCTCCACAACGACCGTGCCGCCTCCATCGGTCATGCGTCGGCCCTGCGCATCCAGATACGGACCGGTAATCGATTTCGACCGCCCGACTACCACCCGGTAGGTGCTGAAAACACCCCGACAACAGAAATCGTGCGAGACAAACAGGTAGTAATATCCATCCCGCCAGACGATGAACGGTGCCTCAACGGCTCTGGCAACACGCCGTTCAGCAAGAGGGATCCTTTCCGGCGGATCGGTCGCCGGCTTCCCTGTCGCCGGGTTGAGACGGACCAGATGAATACCGGACCAGTAGGAGCCCACTACCAGGTAGGGCGTCCCGTCGCGTGACACCGTGAAGTGAGGATCGAGCGCATTCCAGTTGTCGCGCTCCGGTTCTGTGGCAACGACCGGCCCCTCATCACGCCACCGGTACGTCGGATCCTGCGGATCGAGTGTGGCACTGGTCGCCAGCCCGATCACCGAACGATTTGTCCCGAAGCGGGAAACTGCGTAGTAGAGGCGATAACGTCCCCTGTAGTAAGAGATGTCGGGTGCCCAGATGTCACGGGCATCCGGAACATGCTTTCTCGCCCATTCCGGGATTTCCCGGAACACCTGACCGATCCGTTTCCATTGTCGCAGATCTTCCGAGACATAGATCGGGATGCCCGGTCCAGTGCTGAACAGGTAGTACCTGTTACCGACGCGAATGACAGCCGGATCGTGAACGCCGCGGATATCGCCTGTCAGAGGGAGATTGCTATCACCCGGAGCACAGAGGGCGAGAGACAGGAGAACAATCAGGGTAACACCCGGCGCCAGTTTTCCACGGACACAGAAGCCGCGCATCGGCAACCACCTTCAGAATGGCAACAGATGACAGCAGGTCAGCGCTCAGTCCCCGATTTTCAGCACACTGAGGAAAGCTTCCTGCGGTATTTCGACGCTGCCTACCTGCTTCATCCGCTTCTTGCCCTCTTTCTGACGTTCGAGGAGTTTGCGCTTCCGTGTGATATCGCCGCCGTAGCACTTTGCTGTAACGTTCTTGCGGAAGGGGCGCACGCTCTCGGCGGCAATCACCTTGCCCCCGATGGCCGCCTGTATTCGCACCTCATACTGTTGCCGCGGCACGACCTCTTTCAGCTTCTCCACCAGCGCACGTGCGCGTGACTGTGCCTTGTCCCGATGGGTGATGAACGAGAGCGCGTCGACCGGATCCCCGTTGAGCAGCACGTCGATTTTCACCAGCCGTGACTCACGATACCCGCTCAGGTCATAGTCGAAACTGGCATACCCTTTGGTGCGGGATTTGAGCTGATCAAAGAAGTCCAGCAGAATTTCCGAGAGGGGTATCAGGTAGGTGAGCATCATGCGGTCGGGTGCGGGGTGTTCCATCTTGAGCATTTCGCCCCGCCGCTCTCGACAGAGCTCCATGATGGTGCCGGCATACTGCGTGGGTAGCAGGATCGTCGCCTCCACATAGGGCTCCTCCATTTTCTGGATGTAGTTGGGCTGGGGGAAGTCTGCGGGATTGTCAACCTCCACGCAGGTGCCGTCGGTTCGGGTCACACGGTAGATGACGGACGGCGAGGTAGCGATCAATGAGAGGCCAAATTCGCGTTCCAGACGCTCCTGCACGATCTCCATGTGCAGCAATCCCAGAAAACCGCACCGGAAGCCGTGCCCCAGAGCCGCACTTGTTTCTGGCTCGAAGGAGAGCGCAGCATCGTTCAGCTGGAGCTTGAGCAGAGCCTCGCGCAACTCACTGTACTCGGCTGCCCCTTCCACCGGATAGAGGCCACAGAAGACCATGGGCTTCGCCTTGCGATAGCCGGGCAGTGGCGCTTCCGCGGGGCGCAGCGCGTCGGTAATCGTGTCGCCAACGTTGGCGTCGCCAATGGTCTTGATCCCGGCCGCAACATAGCCGACTTCGCCTGTGGCAATACACTCCCCGACGCGACGGTCCGGAGCAAACGTACCGACCTCACTGACCTCGAACTCTTTTCCCGTGGCCATGAACCGGATCCGCTGCCCCGGTCGGATCGCGCCGTCCACCACGCGGACGTAGCAAATGACGCCCAGATAGTTGTCGAACTTGCTATCGAAGATCAGCGCGCGCAACGGGGCCTCCGGGTCACCGGAGGGAGGTGGTATCCGGTGAATCACAGCCTCGAGGATCTCTTCGATCCCGATGCCCTGCTTGGCGCTGGCCAGGATCGCCTCGGACGCGTCGAGGGCCAGAACGTTCTCGATCTCTTCTCGCACGCGCTCCGGGTCAGCGGCTGGCAGGTCAATCTTGTTGATCACCGGGATCAACTCCAGATGGTTCTGGTAGGCCAGATTGACGTTCGCCAGTGTCTGCGCCTCGACCCCCTGCGCAGCGTCCACCACCAGCAGTGCGCCCTCGCAGGCCGCCAGGCTCCGGCTCACCTCGTAGGTGAAATCCACATGTCCCGGCGTATCGATCAGATTGAACTGGTACTCCTGCCCGTTCCGGGCGGTGTAGTAGAGGCGTACCGCGGTCATCTTGATGGTAATGCCCCGCTCACGCTCGAGATCCATCGTGTCCAGCAACTGATCCTGCATCTCGCGTTGCGAGACAGCGTTGGTTGCCTCCAGGATGCGGTCAGCCAGTGTGGACTTACCGTGGTCCACATGAGCGATGATGCAGAAGTTGCGAATGTGATCCTGATCCATGGACTGCGTTGACCTCTGGCTACATTATAGCACAGGACGTTGATGCGCCTTGACGCCGACAGAACCGCATGTTATACTCGACGCAAGGCCGACTCCTTGCGAAAGGAAGTTCCTCCGGGAATGGAGAGGCGCAAACTGGGCCGCAACGGCCCGGAGATCTCTGTCATTGGCTTCGGTGCATGGGCCGCAGGAGGTCCGTGGCTGGCTGGCTGGGGGCCGCAGAGCGATACGGACTCCATTGCTGCCATCCGACGCTCGATTGAGCTCGGGTGCAACTGGATCGATACTGCAGCTATCTATGGTCTCGGTCATTCGGAAGAGGTTGTCGGAAAGGCGATCCGATCGTTCCGCCGCGAGGAGGTGCTGGTATTCACCAAGTGCGGACGCGTGCCGGACGCGACAGGCACTCCGCACTCGGATCTACGGCCCGAATCCATACGGCGCGAGATGGAACAGAGCCTGAAGCGCCTCCGGCTCGACTACGTGGATCTGTATCAGATCCACTGGCCAGACCATGAGACTGGAACCCCGATCGAGGCATCCTGGGAGACGCTTCTGGCACTACAACGGGAAGGGAAAACGCGCTGGATTGGTGTCAGCAACTTTGACGTGCCCCTGCTGGAACGCTGTGAGGCTATCGGACACGTGGACTCGTTGCAGCCTCCCTACAATCTTCTGCGCCGGGAGGTGGAGAAAGAGGTCCTGCCCTGGTGCCAGAGGAACGGCACGGGCGTGATTGTCTACAGCCCCATGCAGGGCGGCCTGCTCTCCGGCAGCTTTCAGATCGCGCGTGTGGCCCCGGACGACTGGCGCCGGCGCAACCCGATGTACCAGGAGCCACAACTCTCGCAGCATCTGGCTCTTGTGGAACGCCTCCGCCCGATTGCAGAGCGCCATGGCAGGACGGTAGGGCAGCTGGCAATTGCATGGACGCTGGCGCACCCGGCAGTGACGGGCGCTATCGTCGGTGCACGGCGGCCGGAACAGGTCGAGCAGAACGCAGGGGCGGCCGGATGGCATCTGACGGCAGAGGAGCTGGCTGAGATCGAGGCCCTCATGACCTGATCGGCAGGCGCATTTTATCATCGCGTACAGATCAGGGCGTCGCCATTCCAACCAGCCGGGTATGGCATCGGAGCGGGTTTCAGAACGAAGAGCGCGATTTCCGGAGGCGCGCCCAGACGAAAAGGCACCCCCGCGTTGCCGATACCCCGGTTCACGTACATCCGGATGTTACCGACCGTGTACCACCCCGCCCGAAAACACTCCGCGCCAATCTGTCTCAATTTCCAGGCGGTAACCCACGGCAGTATCACCTGCCCGCCGTGCGTGTGCCCGGCCAGTGCGATCATGGGTCGGTTTGGGAGACGCCGTACGAGGCGGGGATTGTGGATCAGTGTCAGCACGGGCTCCTCTGTCCCCACCCCGTCGAACGCCGCAGCAGGATCGGGCCGCCCTGCCCGGTCGTCGTCCACCCCTGCAATCCAGAGACCCGGAGCCAGATACGCGCGACGGTTGATCAGCAGTTGAAAGCCGATGCGTTGCAACGCACTGACCACTGCTGCCGCTCCTGCATCGTAGTCATGGTTGCCCAGGATAGCATACACCCCTAGATCCGCCCTCAAAGGAGACAGGATCTCCGCGCAGGGCTCGATGTCAGTAGGAGCTCGGTAGACAAAATCGCCGGTCAGAACGATCAGATCCGGGCAGAGTTGAACGGTACGGTGCACGGCCTCATGCAACAGAGGATCCGGCGTCAGGTAGCAACGATGCAGGTCGGTCAGGTGCGCTACCCGCAGGCCACGTAACGCTGCCGGCAGATACGGGACCGGCAGAACCTGTTCCGTGACAGGAATACTCATGGTGTGGTATTGCCCTGCTCCTCTGCTTCCGCAGCCCTCGCATCCTCCGTGCGCTCCTGCTGGAACCTCTGGAGT
This sequence comes from Chthonomonadaceae bacterium, assembly GCA_025054835.1. Classification (GTDB taxonomy): domain Bacteria; phylum Armatimonadota; class Chthonomonadetes; order Chthonomonadales; family Chthonomonadaceae; genus JANWZQ01. The sequence goes on along the minus strand of JANWZQ010000165.1, from coordinate 14,120 downwards.
TGCTCCAGGACGCGTGCCCGCACGTCGTTCCGTCCAGCGCGAGCAGCCGCATCTGCCCACTCCCGCAACGTCTTCTCGTAGTCGGTCAGGATCTCTGTATGGCGTTCCGGGTTGCTCAGGGCTCGCTGCAGGTTTTCCGGGGCGCGGCGCTTCTGCCAGTACTCCTCGAACACCCGGGCAGCACCGCTGAAAGCCTCTATGGCGCGCTCCCATTCCCGCCTTCGGACCGAAATCCGGGCCAATCCCAGATAGCCGTAGGCGAAATCCGTCTCGACCATTTCCGGGATGGCGCGCACCTGCCCGTACGCTTGTTGCTGTAACGCAACGATGGTCTCGAAGACTGTACGCGCTTCCTCTTCGCGCTGCAGTTGCATCAGAGCATCGGCCAGCTGGCGTAAGTTCTGAAGGTTTTTCGGCTCCAGCTGTCGTGCCTGCTCAAAGGCCTTCACTGCCTCCAGCCAGTCCCTGCGTTGCGCATGGAAGCGCCCGAGGCGGTAGAACGTTTTCCCGGTCTGCGCCACGCGTGTCGCGCGCTCCAGTTCCTGGCGTGCTGCTCCCGGATCGCCCATGAGGGTCTGCGCCAGCAAGAGCCGTGCCTCCGGATCGAGCGGGTCGGCAGCTACCGCACGCTCCAGAGCCCGACGCGCCTGAAACAGGAGGGTCCCCGGATCACCGCCCTGTTGTGCTGCCGCGAGCGCCCGGTAGAGCGCATCGCGCCCCTCGGTCTGAGCGTATCGCGCGACCCCGACGGTCCCGGCCCTCCAGAGAACGAACGCAATCAGGATCCCGGCTGTAACGCGCGCCGCAAGAGACAGGGGAGCAGGACGCAGGGTTGCCAGTGGAGCGAGATCCCGGGCCTGAGCGACCAGCAGGGCGATTACCACACTCAGGGTCAGGGCCGTGCAGACCACATACCAGTCCGAGTCAAAAAGACAATGCAGCATGGAAGCGGTCAGAGCAGTCAGCAATCCTGCCAGGTTCAGAGAGCAGGCCGGCTCGGGGACGGACAGGCTGCGCAACGCTCCACTCCGCTGCTCGACAGAGAGGCTCCGCACGCGCAAGCCCTGCAATCGCAGCACGTGCACGCCGAACGCGGCAGCCGCTGCCAGCACAGAGAGCAGTCCCAGTAATCCCGGGAAACCTGTCTCAGCGGCCCATTGCAGAAAGCTGTTGTGCGCGTGTGCGGTAGGCGCTGCGAGCGCGTAGCGCGGGTAGACCAGATCGAAACACCCTACCCCGCCCCCAACAACGGGATTGCTCAACGCCATCCGGAAAGTTCCCTCCCAGGTCAGGCGGCGATACGTCTCGGAATGAGAGCGTACTCCGGCCGTCGTGGATGGTGCTGTGGACATGCCCGGCGCGCTGCGCGCGATCCGTCCCAGGGTTGGAGCGGCAGCAATCCCTCCACAGAGCGCACAGATCGCCACCCCTGCGACCACGCGCTTCCAGGAGCTCCTGAGTGCGCCAGCAAACGCCGCCAGCAGTACCCAGATCACCACAGCTGCCATGCCTGCCAGTGCACCGGCACGCGAGACTGTGAACATCAAGCAGGCACTCTGCAATCCGATGCCAGCTCCCAGTGCCAGCGCGGTCACACGCTCGCGTGCGCCGGCGAACGCCCCCAGTGTGACCGGCAAGGTCAGTAGCAAGTATCCTGCAAGAAAATTGGGATTGAAGAAGGTGGCGAAGCTGCGTAGCTGTGGGTCACCGGACCGCCATTTCATCAGAAACTCGTTCACGCCGTAGCCTGCCAGCAAGGAACCGGCGGCCGCCAGCGTGAGGAGGAACACCTGAAACCCTCGCGCGTCGCGTGAAAGACGGGAGACCATCGCCCCGACAAGCACAATCGCCATCAGGGCCGCAAGAGCGTTCAGGCTCTGCCCCATGGCCGGTGAACGTGTCAGCGACAGAAGCGCACTCGCACAGAGCAATGCCGTAGCCCCGGAAAGAAAGCGCACTGCCCCGATAGTGACCGGGTGCCGCCACTCGCGCCACAACAGGACCCCGGCCGCCACACCGATCAGCACCCATAGAAGCGGCATTCCCGCAGCGATCAGATAGTCGCCTGCAGTGGTGGGAACCATCAATGGGGTCTGAGGGGGAGTCGGAAAGGTTGCGGCCACCCACGGCGCACCGAGGAACGTCGCCGATAGAAGGCCCACAACCACCCGATCGGGCGTGGAGAGGGCGGCAGGATCGGGTTGTGTATCGAACTCCACCAGTCGTAACGGGGGGCGTTCTTTCAACGATCACCTCCACGGCGATGGTGTGGCGAGAGCGGCTCCCCTCGCAGGCGCTTCTTCCAGTTGCGCCACTGATAGCGAACCAGCTGCCCGACTGCACGCGCAGCAATTCCCACCGGTATCAACGGACGCAACAACGGGAACATGCTGGCAGCATAGTGCTTCTTGTAGAAGAGATACTGGCTGCGGTGAAACTCATAGGTCATGCGTGTCGGAACCTGATCGGAGCTTTTGCCAATGAAATGGTAGATCACCGCGCCGGGATAGTACGCGACGCGCCAGTTCTGCCCGGGCAGATCGGGGTGGGGCGCATGGTTGGCGCGCCAGCAGAGGTCCACATCCTCACAGTACATGAAGAAGTCCTCATCGAAAGCCCCGATCTGCTCCACAAGCCGGCGCCGGATCATGAGCGCGGCCCCGGAAACCCAGTCGACATCACGTGGCTCGGAATGGTCCCAGTCCTGCATCAGGTAGTCCGCTGCGTAGCGATTGTGGGGGAACAGGCGCCCCAGCGGCGTGTTCCGGAAGAAGCCTGCTCCCAGGCTCGGGTACCGCCGGCAGGAGTACTGCAGGGAACCATCTTCGTTGAGCAGTTTAGGCCCCACAATCCCCACTTCCGGACGAGAGTCGGCGTACTGCACCAGGCGCGACAGAGAGCCTTCCAGCACCACAGTGTCTGAGTTCAGAAACAGAATGTAACGGCCCGCGGTCCCGGAAATGCCGGAATTGTTGCCCGCCCCGAATCCTATGTTGGTCGGATTCACTTTCAGGCGTACATGCGGGAACAGGTCGCGCACCATCTCCCGGCTACCATCCTCGCTGGCGTTGTCCACCACCAGCACCTCGAAGACGATGCCCGGTTGCGGGCACTCGAGCGAGTGCAGGCATTTCTCCAGCAATGCACAGGTATTCCAGTTCAGGATGATCACCGAGAGATCCAAGCGCACCCCCTGCTCGCCATGCCTCTCATCGTGACATCCCCCGGCTTCTACGCCATGCCTGCAGGCAGGCGTGTGGCCAGGAGACCAGCGCAATCAGGGTGCGCAGGGGCCAGTACCATGGCTTCCGATAGTGCTTGGCGTAGAAGCGCAACAAACCGCGCCGGGACTCCCAGGCCATCGCCGCGCCAACCTGCATGGTGCTTGCCCCTCCAAAATGCACGATCTCCACCTCCGGTGTGAAGTAGATCTGCCACCCGGCCCGCCTGCATCGCAGGCACCAGTCCACCTCGTTGAAGAAGATCGGAAAGTTCTCATCCAGCACACCCACCTGCTCCAGAGCCTGACGTCGCAGCAACAGAAAGGTGCCCATCGGTTGATCCACTTTCTCTACGCGCGCGTAGTCGAACCATGTCATCCGGTACGCGCCGAAGAACCGGCTCTGTGGCCATAATCGGCTTGCGCCGATCAACTCCCAGAACACTGCCAGAGGCGTCGGGAACCCGCGTACAGACCGTTGCACGGTCCCGTCGGGGTGTACCTGACGCACGCCCAGCGCACCCGCGTCCGGGTGTGCTTCCATGAAAGCCACTGCGCGCTCCAATCCCCCGGGGGGCAGGAGCACGTCCGGGTTCAACAACAGGATATACGCGCCCCGTGCCCGTGCGATCGCCTGATTATTGCCCCGCGCATACCCTGCATTCTCCGGGTTAGCGATCAGTATCACCTGAGGGAAACGCCCGGCCACAGCCTCCGCGCTACGGTCTGCCGAGGCGTTGTCGACTACAATGACCTCGAAGGGGAACGAAGGGGGATAGCGATAGATGCTGTCCAGCGCACCCAGCAGCAGATCGCGCGTGTTCCAGTTCACGATGGCGATGGAAAGGAGGAGAGGCGGCATCCGGATATCGCTGGCCTGCGCGGCCACGCAGGCATTATAATCTGCAGGAAATAAGGGTGTCAACACGCAAGTTTTGTAGTTGCGCCCACGTGAGGTATCATCCACAAAAGCCTGTACTCTACCCTGCGGAGCCGTGCATCGTGCCTGCATCAGAACCTGAAGGGTTGTTCGACGAGGCCGACGCTTCCCTGACCACAGGACCGCCCACAGAACCGGACGCGTTCGCGCCACTGGCCGCTCGCATGCGCCCGCGCACTCTGGAGGAATTCGTCGGGCAGGAGCATGCAGTCGGGCCGGGCACGCTCCTGCGCCGCGCCATCGAACAGGACCGGCTCACATCCGTCATCTTCTGGGGTCCTCCGGGATCCGGCAAGTCCTCCCTGGCGCACGTCATTGCACACACCACCCGGGCGTACTGCGAGCGCTACAGTGCGATCACCAGTGGCGTGTCCGATGTGCGCCGGGTCATCGAGCGCGCCATGGAGCGCAGACGCCGGGAGAACCGCAGGACTGTCCTTTTTGTCGACGAGATCCACCGGTGGAACCGGGCTCAGCAGGACGCTCTGTTGCCACATGTGGAAAACGGTACGATCATCCTCATCGGCGCTACCACCGAGAACCCGTACTTCGAGGTCAATGCCCCTCTGCTCTCGCGTTCCCGCCTGTTCCGGCTGGAACCTCTGTCGCACGCGCAGGTACGTACCCTGCTGGAACGTGCGCTGACAGATACGTCGCGCGGCCTGGGCTCCCTCAATGTGACAGCGGATCCAGACGCGCTCGAACTTCTTGCAGACATCGCACAGGGTGATGCCCGGCGCGCCCTGAACGCTCTGGAAGCTGCCGCCCTCGCCGCACCTGCAGACGCCGGAGGGCGCCGCCACATCACGCGGGCACTGGCAGAAGAGGGCGCGCAGCAACGAGCACTGAGCTACGATCACCCGACCGATGCACACTACGATACCGTCTCGGCTCTGATCAAGTCCATACGCGGGTCTGATCCGGACGCCGCGCTCTACTGGCTCGCCCGGATGTTGCTGGCCGGAGAGGATATCCGGTTCATTGCCCGCCGGCTGGTGATCCTGGCCTCCGAAGATGTCGGCAACGCCGATCCGCTCGCATTGCTCGTGGCCAACAGCGCCGCGCAGGCCGTGATGTTCGTCGGCATGCCCGAGGCGCAACTCATCCTGTCGCAGGCCGTCACCTACCTGGCTACTGCACCCAAAAGCAACGCCTGCACGGTCGCCATCAGCCGCGCCATGGACGAGATCCGTACGCATGGCGCAAAGCCCGTTCCGGTGCATCTGGCCGACACGCACTCGGTGCGGGGCAGGAACGCATCGCAGGCGTACCTCTCCCCGCACGATTACCCGGACCACTATGTGCCCCGGTCCTACCTGCCAGAAGGCGTGCAGGGGCTCCCGTTCTACGAGCCGACCGAACAGGGCACCGAGGCAAAGATCCGCCAGCGCATGCAGGAGCGCACCCGGCAGAACGCGCCGGACCGCAGGCCCTCCTGAGATTCGTGCCCCTGCTGGATGCGCCGCACCCCGCCATGGTTCATATTACTTCGGGTCCAGCGTGGGGTGCGGGTTACGGTGGAATCCGATCTGATGCCAGTAGGGGTAAGCGGGTGGACGGGCGCTCGCCGCATCCAGCCGTGCTACCTGTTCCGGTGTCAGGTTCCACCCTACCGCCCCGAGGTTCTCGCGCAACTGCTGCTCGTTGCGTGCCCCGATAATGACCGTGGACACCGTCGGGCGTTGCAGGAGCCAGTTGATCGCGATTTGCGGAATGGTTTTGCCCGTCTCCTGCGCGATTTCGTCCAGCGCATCTACCACTCTGAAGACATATTCGTCGTCCACCGGGGGCCCTGCTTCTGCCACCATTTTCGAGCGCAATCGGCTGTTCTCTGGCAATGGCACTCCCCGGCGGATCCTGCCCGTCAGCCGTCCCCACCCCAGCGGGCTCCAGACCACCGCGCCCACGCCCTGGTCGAGAGCGAGAGGCATCAGTTCCCATTCGTAGTCGCGCCCGATCAGCGAGTAGTACGCCTGATGGGCCACGTAACGCGGCCACCCGTAACGGTCCGAGACCGCCAGAGCCTTCATCAGGTGCCATCCGGAGAAGTTGGAGCACCCGATGTAGCGGATCTTGCCATCACGTACCATCTGATCCAGCGTGCTGAGAACCTCCTCCATGGGCGTGAAGGCGTCGAAGCCATGCAACTGGTACAGGTCGATGTAGTCGGTCCCCAGCCGGCGCAGACTCCCTTCCACAGATCGAATCAAATGGTATCGAGACGATCCGACATCGTTGGGGTCACTGCTCATGGTGAACGTACCCTTGGTGGAGATCAGCACCCGATCTCGTCGCCCCTTGATCGCCTGCCCCAGGATCTCCTCGGCAGCGCCATATGAGTAGACATCGGCCGTGTCGAACAGTGTCAACCCGGCGTCCAGGCAGATATCCACGAGCCGCTTTGCCTCTTCCACATCGGTCGATCCCCATGCCTGGAAGAAATCGCCCTTGCCGCCAAACGTGCCTGTCCCGAAGCTCAACACCGGCACTTTGAACCCGGAACGTCCCAGCAAACGGTACTCCATATCTTCTTCTCATCCTCCTGCAGGTCGTTCTGCTTCCGGGGCATCGTGCGTCTGCCCCTACACAGTATATCCCGCGTTTGCCAGATCCTGACAGAAGCAGGAGCTGGAGAAGCGCAGCCGCGCCACGTTCTGCAACCCGGAGAGGCGGAAACCTGAGTGCTCCTGCGCCCGGATCGCCTGTCAGCTCGCCCCCGATCCTCTTGACAGTTCGAAGGGCTTGCGCCCATACTATGGCCCGGAAGGAGGAGCGCCATGCGCGTCGTGCTCTGGTGCGATATGGAGGGCGTGGCCGGCATCTCGGTCTGGGAGCAGGTCAACGGCGGTGCGCCCCTGTATGAGGAGGGACGTCGGCTCTACACGGCAGAGGTCAATGCAGCTGTGCGCGGGTGCAAGCGTGCGGGAGCCACAGAGATTGTGGTTGTGGACGGACATGGCGCGGGCGGCCCGTGGAACTTCAAAAGCCTGATCCCGGAGCAGCTGGAGAGCGGCGCAGAGTATGTACTGGGCTATTCCTGGGCACGCTACGTAGCGCCACTGAGTGCCGGGTGCGATGCTGCGCTGTTCGTTGGCGCGCACGCCATGGCCGGCACACCGGACGGTATCCTCAGCCACACGGTTTCCTCGCAGGCGTGGTACAACGCGTGCATCAACGAGACACCGGTTGGCGAGTCGGGCATTCTGGCGGCCCTCTGTGGCGACTTCGGGTGTCCCTGCGTGTTCGTCTCTGGAGACGCTGCTACCTGCCGGGAGGTGAGCGCCCTGGTCGGAGACCGTATTGTCACCGCGCCGGTCAAGACGGGCCTCGGGCGCTTTGCAGCGCGTCATCTGCCCGCAGTCGACGCCTGCGCCCTGATTGAAGGCCGGGTTTATGCCGCCTTGATCGGCAAAAACTGGCCTGCCCCCCTCCGGTTTCCGCCCCCCGTGCGTTTCACGGTGGATCTGGCCTCCCCGGATCGCGCCGCCGAGTTCGCCGGCCGACCGGGTGTGCAGATCCTGGAAGCGCGCCGGGTTGTCTCCACAGCAGAGAGCTTCTGGCAGGCGTGGTCGCAACTCTGGCCGGACCTGTCCGGCCATCCGCTGCTGACCATGTGACCCATGCCGTCTCACAGGGAGAAAACACTGTGGAACCCGCGCAACGGATCATCTGCGCCCTGGACGTGGATAACGCCTATCGCGCCATTCAGCTGGTCCAGCAACTGCGCGATCTTGTCGGCGTGTTCAAGGTCGGGCTGGAGCTGGTAACCGCTACTGGCATTCAGATTTTCGACAAGCTGCGCGACGCGGGCGCACAACGGATCTTCTACGACGCCAAACTGCATGACATCCCCAACACTGTTGCCGGAGCGATGCGCGGGGTGGCGCGGCTCGGCGTATGGGGCGTCACGGTGCACGCCTCCGGGGGCAGGGCCATGCTGGAGGCCGCTGTGCAGGCTGCACGACAGGCCATCCACTCCGGGCCCGATGACGCCACCCCCCCGCAGACCCTGGTGCTGGGTGTGACTGTGTTGACGAGCATCGATGCGACCGCGCTCCATCAGGAGCTGCACGTCGCGGACCCTCTGGAGGCATATGTGGTACACCTGGCGCAACTGGCATATCAGGCCGGGTGCGACGGCGTTATCGCTTCCCCGCAGGAGATCGAAGCGCTCCGCGGCGCGGTTCCCGATCCGGACTTTCTGATCGTCACTCCGGGGGTGCGCCCTGCTGGCGCGGATCCCGGCGATCAGGCGCGGATCCTGACCCCGGCAGAGGCCCTGCGCAGAGGCGCCAGTTACCTGGTGATCGGCCGCCCCATCACTGCAGCTCCCGACCCGGTTGCGGCGGCCCGACGCATCGCAGAAGAGATTGCCCACGCCAGCAGGACTGCCAGCTGAGGAAGTGCACGGCCATGAAAAGAGTCATCCTGCTTCTTGCGCTCGGCACGGTGCTCGTGTCAACCGGGGCCACACAGCAGGCGCGCGTGCCGAAGGTTGCGGATACGGTTAATGGGCCGGGATCGACCCTCTCGCAGAAGCCCCGGCCAGAGAGAGAACGCTCCCCCGCGTTGCCCTACGGCCTGCAACTACTGGCCCGCCCGGATCTGCTGCCACTGCTCCGCAACACGCGGTGCGTGATGGATTCCAGCTTCGACCGCTCGGGCGGTAACGGCGATGCAGGCAACTTCCTGCGTAAAGAGGGAGACCGCGCGGTACTGGCCGATATCCGTGGGCCGGGATGCATCTACCGTATCTGGTCTGCCAACGCGACAGGACAGCTGCAGATCTTCCTCGATGGCGAGGCAAAGCCACGGATCGATTGTCCAATGCAGGACCTCTTCCTCGGCAAGGTCCCCCCCTTTGTTGCGCCTCTGGTCGGCAAGAAGAGTGGCGGGTGGTACTGCTTTTTCCCGATCCCCTTCCAGAAAGCATGCCGGATTGAGGTGGTCAACCCGGGCAATATGTACTACCACGTGCAGTATCAGCTTTTTCCGGATAACACCCGGGTGCGTACCTTCACGCCCCGGTTGACCCCGGAGGACCAGCGCGCTTTGCAGACGGTGCAGGCGCTGTGGAACGCGCCCGGTCGGGAATTCCCGCCACCACAGGGGTCCCCGGGTGAGACTTCCGGACGCACCTCCTGCGCCCCGGGAGCGACCCGCACGCTGGAGGTACTGGAAGGCCCCGGTGTGATCACGCTCCTGCGCATGAAAATTACCCCGGCCGACCGCTTCACCCTCCGGCAGACGTTGCTCCGCATCACATGGGATGATGCCCGCTCCCCGGCCATTCTGTCCCCGCTGGGGGACTTCTTCGGCACCGGGTTCGGTCTGCAGCAGTTCACCTCCCTCCCGCTCGCCATGAGCGATACAGCGTACTCCGCGTTCTGGCCCATGCCGTTCCGGAAGCGCGCCCGGATCGAGATTGTCAACACCGGCAACACTCCCCTGCGGGAAGTGATCTGGAAGGTGTCCTACCAGCGCCTGCCCCGACCGATGGCCGGCGCTGGCTACTTCCATGCGCAATGGCGCCGGCAGACCGCAGTGCAGGGACAACCGATCACCCTGCTGCACACGAAAGGACGCGGGCACTTCGTCGGCGCGCAGGCCAGTATGCAGGGCGACCATGGCCTCTGGTTCCTTGAGGGCGACGAGCAGATCTACGTGGATGGCGAGGCATTTCCATCGATCTACGGCACCGGCTCGGAAGACTACTACACTGGCGGATGGTACTTTGATGAAGGCCCATTCCATCTGCCTCTGCACGGGTGTATCGTGAAACGCGATGACCTCTCCCGTGTCTCTGCCTACCGCTATCAGATCCCGGACTGTGTGCCCTTCCAGAAGGAAATTCTGGTTCATATCGAGCACGGCGGCACCAATGATTACCCGGGCGCCGACTATGCCACGGTTGCCTACTGGTATCAGGATACGCCGGAGCATGAGGGCGCCTCCGTTGAAATCGCTCAGCTAACGCCTGCCACCTTCCGGGTTGCCGGTGTGCTGGAAGCAGAAACCCTGTCCTGGTCAGGCGGTCATGTTGCAATGAAAGAGGATCGGGAACTACCTGCCGAGGCCAGTGGCGGTAAGGTCGCACTGCTCACCGGTGAGGGACCTGCAGCCACCTTCCAGGTCATGCAGGAAGATGTTTACTCCCTGCGCATTGTCCAGCAGGCCCTGCCGGAAACAACCTATCGGGTCCGTGTCGCCATTGACGGCAACACGGCCGAAGGCCTGTACGACTTCGACCAGGGCAACGTCGGGGATCTGAAACCCGGTGACCGCTGGGAGGCCACGCTGCCCATCCGGCTCAAACCCGGCAGTCATACCCTCTCCCTTACACCGGATGCAGGCAAAGTGATTGCGCTGGACTACATCAAGCTCGACCCGAGCCGCAAGGAGAAAGGTGTGCTCGAAGCAGAGGCCTTCGAGGCCACAGTACAGACCACCGGAGGTCGGGCAATCCGTCTGGACACCGGGGAAGGATGGAGTGGAAACAGCGGACTGATCTGGTATCCCGAGCAGGAGAACGCCACGCTCACGTTCCCTGTAACGCTGGAGGCAGACGGCAACTACGCGCTGGAGCTGGGTGTGGTACGCGATGCCAGCAGTCCGATCCTCGGGGTGCAGTTCGACGACCTCGTGCTGGATACCCGGGAACTGGCGCAGGCCGACAGCAAAGGTACAGTGCAGCGCGTTCGCTTCGGGCGATTGACAGATCTGAAAGCCGGCAGGCATACGTTGACACTGATCTACCGGGGCAAGCCTGCTGATGTCGCTCAGCCGGCGCTCCAGCTCGACTTTCTGCACCTGCGTCGGAGCCTCTACCCTCACACTCTGGAAGGAGAGTCCCTGAAAGTTCTGAGTGCCCGGGATGGCACTGCCACCCGGCAGGGCATGGCCGGCTTCGGCAGCGGATGGAGCGACGACGAGCAGTTCTGGTTCCTCGGCTCCAGGCAGGGTGCTGAGGCCACGCTGGAATTGCCTGTTGAGAAGGCAGGGCGGTATCGGCTGAGCGTCTACTACACCACCGCGAGAGATTACGCCATCGTGCAGGTCCTGGTGAACGATCAACCAGTCGGGCCACCCACCGATTGCTACACGCCGGAGGTGAAAGCCAGTGGCAAAGTCACGCTGGGCGTTATCGAGCTGCCGGCCGGCAATCACCGGATCACTTTCCGTGCGGTGGGCAAGAACCCGGCCTCGTCGAACTACCTGATCGGCGTGGACGCCATTGGCCTGGAGCCAGAACCGTAGGGTGCCCGACACGCATGACCGTATTCCGGCTCCTCTCTCGTCAGGACACTGAACGATTGGGCGCGGCACTGGGGCGTCTATTGCGCCCCGGCGACACGCTGGCTCTGGCGGGCGCACTGGGCGCCGGGAAGACCACGCTGGCGCAGGCGATCGCCCGGGGCATGGGCATTACAGATCCGGTCACCAGTCCGACCTTTGCGCTGATCCAGGAGCACCCCGGTCCGGTGCCTCTGTTCCACTTCGACGTCTACCGCCTGCAAGTCCCCGAGGAGGTGCTGGAACTGGGCTTCACCGAATATCTGGAGCGTGACGGCGTGCTACTCATCGAATGGGCCGATCGCATCGCCTCGTTGCTTCCACCCGATCACCTGCTGCTGCTGCTGGAGATCCAGAACGTCGGGGATCCAGCTGAAGACGCTCCGCGGATCCTGCGCGCCTCTGCAACCGGCGCGCGTTCCCGACAGTTGCTGGAGCTGCTCACCGCACAGTGGAATACAGAGCCAGCCGGAGGGCCTGCATGACCCCGCCCGGTGAGTACTTGCTGGCGATGGACACGTCCGGCGATGTGTGCAGCGTAGCTCTGCTGCGTTCCGGACAGCTGGTGGTGGAGCATGCCTTCCAGCACGCGATGCACCTCTCGGAACACCTTCTGGACGTCGTGGACACTGTGCTGCACGCGGCAGGCATCACTCTGTCACAGGTGAACGTTTTTGCAGTCGGCGTCGGCCCCGGATCGTTCACCGGAACCCGCGTCGGTGTGATGACAGTCCAGACATTCGCTGTGGTGACCGGGCGTCCGGCCCACGCCGTTGGCAGTCTGGAGGCTCTGGCGTCGGTTTACGCCGGGCTGCACCCGACTGTCGTGGTACCGGTTCTGCCGTGTCGCACCGGGGTTGTTTTTGCCTGCCCGTTTGCGGTGGAAGAAGCGATCCCACATCCCCTGGCCCCTGTGGCCGCGTGCCCCCTTCCTGATCTGGCTGATCTGGTAGCCAGCCTTCAGAGCCCCCAGGTTTTGTTCTGTGGCTCTGCAGTCGCCCGCTATCGCCAGGCACTGTCACAGATGCTGCAGGATCGTGTGGCCACCGTGTGCTTCGGGGCTCCAGAGTTCCCGTCTGCCGGGCAGGTAGCCCGGATCGCCTGCCTGCATCGGGCCGCCGGACGCCCCGCCGACGACCCGATGCACCTGGCTCCGCTCTACATAGCTCCCCCGCCCATCACGCTACCTCGCACGCCCATCCCCACGCAGATGCCCCCGGTATAGCAGCACACCGTTGCCTTTATTTCGAACGAGGCTATCGCTTACTGCAGCAGCTTCAGATAGAACGATGTACTGTCCTGCGTATTGCGCAGCAGCAGGAGCGCAGCCTGCTGTAACGTCTGCAGACGGCCCAGGCGAGTTGTCTCCTCCGCAATGTCCACATCCTGGATCCTGCTGATCGTGCTCTGCAGCGACGATAACGTGTTGCTCATCGCACTGGTGGAAGCCTGCAACACATGCTTCTCGAAGCCACCCAGTTGCGCGGCGTAGCGCGCTACCTGCTGGATGGCCTCATCCACCACCAGCAGGGCATTGCTCACACCTGTACTGGTCGTCACATCGATTGTGGAGAGGTTCTGACCGGCTACCGCGCTGGCTCCCAGTCTGGAGGGGAACACTGCAGGGAACGTTAGAGACGCTGTCTGTCCTGCGCCAGGACCGATCTGGAAGGAGACCGCACTGGCGGTGATACTGCCGACACCGGCGTTGCTGGTCCCGGTCGTGTTGCCAGCCTCGGTCAGCAGGATGGAGTTGCCGTAAACGTCGCTCACGCGCAGCCCGGTGTCCGTGCTGTAACGTCCCCCGACAAAGGTGACCGTTGCGTACGAGATGGCGCCATTGATCAGAGTCGGTGCCGTAACCGTGACGGTAGCGTTGGTCCCGGCGACGTTGGTTCCCGCGGTGCCCAGCACCAGAGGACTGGACTCCGAAGTGACGATTCTGTAGTTGGCCCCGAAGCGCGATTGCACCAGCTGGATGGCCGTGGAACCGTTGGCTGTGACCGCCTGCGCGGACACTCCTGTAGTCGCCGAGATCTCATTGATCCTGTTGATCAATGTCTGCACGGTATCGGATCCGGATACTGTGATCGACTGCCCGTTGATCGTAAAGGTGCCTCCGTTGCCAGAGGTGCCTCCGTTGACCGTGGACAGCGAGGCGTTGACGCTCGCATAAGTGGCCAGACCGGCACCGGAAGCCTGCGCGCGCGTCGCTGCATTGACAACCGTGATGGTCACATTGCCTGCCTGCGTGACACCTCCGGCAAAAGTCCCGCCGAACGTGATCCCTTCGATCACCGCCGAATTGGTCACCGAGGCCGACACTCCTGCCGTGCCGTCCAGAAGGTTCTTGTTGCCGAACTGCGTGGTCGCGGCAATGTTGTGGATGCTCTGGATTGCCTGCTGAATGGCCTGCTGTTCTGCCGCGGCCTGCGCCGGATTGGACGCCAGGCTGGCCGAGGCGCTCAGCACCGAGGTGCGAATGGATCGAAGCAGGGAGCTGATCTGAGAGAGCGCACTCGAGGCCGTTTTGACCATACTGGCAGAGTTCTGCACGCTCGTCAACGCCTGCTGCAAACTGTCAGCCTGCACTTCCATCTGATTGGCGATCACGAAACCCGCCGGGTCATCCGCGGGGGTCAGGATGCGCCGCCCCGAACTCAATCG
>JANWZQ010000119.1 GCA_025054835.1 Chthonomonadaceae bacterium | reverse complement strand
CTCACCAGCATGATCAAGCGTGTCGATAATGCTGTCTTCGAGACCATCCGGGCTGTCAAAGAAAATCGCTTCACCCCGGGGGAGCAGGTCTTCGGTCTCAAACAGGGAGGCGTCGGGCTTTCCGAAATGAAGTACACCCGCGATAAAGTCCCGCCCGCAGTGCTTGAGAAGCTCAAGAAACTGGAGCAGAAGATCATTCGGGGAGAGATCACCATTCCTACCCGGTTGGAAGACCTGGCCACGTTCCAGCCACCCGAAATCTAACAGGGCTCAGGATCACACGGAGACGATCATGAACCTGCGCACCACCGTGTTCCTCGGTGTCGTCTGTGCCCTTTGTGGGCTCCAACCCGGTTATTCCTGCGCGCAGACCGACCGCTATGAGCTCGGGCTGCGTCTCCGTGCCTGCGAAGATGCATGGGAGCAGAACGCACGCACTCAGAGTCGGCAGGGCGCCATTCCCCATGTCCAGAACGCGGTGACCGCGTTCTTCACCGGGCAATTCTCTGCGGCAGCACGTGCTCTCGACACGGCTACCTCGGTTCTCATCTCCGGGGCAGAGCCCGACGCACAACAGCTCTGGGCAACCTCGCTCTCGCTCCTCCCTGAAGCCCGCTTTGTTGACGCATCCACGCCTGCTCTCCGGTATACCCTCCGCGCCACCTACCCCGTGGGGCCTGTCCCCCGCAGGGCGCACGTGCGTATCACTCTGTCTTTGCGCCCCTCTGACGTGCGCCCCGTGCACCAGCATGTTCGGGCCATCACCCGCCTGCCTGTGCAGGAACAGATCCAGTTGCCGCCGTTGCAGGAGGCCGACTACACTCTCCGATACCAGGTCCTTGTGAACGACCGGATCCTGGCGCAACGTGCCCTGACTCTTTCCGCCGCGCCCCGTCTCAAGCAACGCCTTCAGGCTCTCCGTCAGGCCGAATTTCCGACCACGCACACCGATGGCGCGACCGTGCAGGCCCTCACACGCCTCCTCACAGGTCTCGCAGAACGCCAGTCTCTGGAGACCGACTATCCAGCAGCCCGGCTCCTTGCCGAGGCGGAGGACGCTCTTCAGAACGTGAAAAAGAACATTCCTTACTATGGTCAGAAGCGTTCCGGGCAGTTCTGGCTCACCCTCCTTCACCATCGCAGTGCTATCCCTGCACGGCTTCTCGCCCCGGAGACTGTCCGTAAAGGCCAGCCTCTTCCTCTCGTCATTGCCCTGCACGGTGCCGGTGGTACCGAGAACCTCTTCTTCGACGGCTATGGCCGGGGCAAGATCGTCCGGCTCTGTCAGCAGCGCGGGTGGCTTCTCGTCGCGCCACGCGCCCTCGCCGGTTTCGCGCCCGTCTCGCTGCCCGATCTGATCGAGGCCGTACACCAGCTCTATCCCGTCGACTCGAAACGGATCTTCCTCATCGGGCACTCCATGGGCGCCATGCAGGCTTTTGCGGCTGTGCAGCAGCACCCGGACCGGTTCGCCGCGGTCGCCGCTATCAGCGGTGGAGGCAGGATCACGCCTGCGGAAGCCCTCAAGAAAATCCCCTTCTTTCTTGCTGCGGGCGCGCAGGATTTCTCCCTTCTCGCGACCCGGCAGGCTCACAGAAACCTGCAGCAGTCCGGCGTGCAGCACATCACCTACCGCGAATACCCTGACTGCGAACATCTCCTTGCCGTGCAGGTAGCTCTTCCAGACGCTTTCGCCTTCTTCGACGCGCACGCCCGTCCCTGAGCCCGGCAATCTCACCGCGCCTGCCACACTCTGCCTCGATGTACTGCCTGTCACACCCGGGTCCTTTCGTCGTGTTTCATGGTTGTGCTCGCGCACGGAACAGCAGTGCGGGCACAGCTCCCGGCCGGGGCCATTGCAAGGAGATGGGAACCATGAAAACCACACGACGTATTACAGCCTGCGCGCTCGTGCTCGCGCTTGGAACACCGCTGTGCTTCCTGCCCGCAACGGCCCGCGCCAGTGAAGAGGGGCAGCGCAATACCGCCATTGGCCTCACTGCGGCGGCAGCAGCGCTCCTGCTAACGCAGAAGAACAAACTGCCGGGCATTGTTGTCGGCGCCGGCGCAGCCTATGCATGGAAGCGACATCAGGACACTGTCAACGAACGTCGCCGACGCGAACGCGCCGAACGAGAAGCAGACCTCCGGTGGAGTCGTTACGAGCGGCAGGACCGTCGCGAGCGCGTCAACCGCGAACGCTATCGCGACTATCGTGACGGCGACTCCTGCCTCTTCGATGATGAGGCGCCGCGTAACGGCCGCCGGCGCTAACCTGTAGATCTCACGGTAGCCCGATCGGGTATGGTCGGGCTACCCGTTCACCCGATTGAGTCCCAGGAAAAGGACTTTCCACCTGTTGCAGCGAAACAGAGCGCGTCAACCAGAACCGACTGGAGGCGCACCATGCCCTATCCGCGCTCGGCGCAACTCTTTGCTGAAAACAGTCGCTATCTGCCCGGAGGCGTTGCCTCTCTCAACCGCAAGACCACCCCCGAAATCGCTTTCGTCCGTGCGCAGGGCAGTCGTATCTGGGACGCTGATGGCAACGAATACATCGACTATCACGCCGCCTTTGCCCCGCATCTGCTCGGACATAACCACCCGGAGATCAACGCCGCCGTTATCCAATCCCTTCAGCGCGCGGAGTCCCTCATGGGAACCGGGACGACCCCGTGGGAAGGAGAGCTCGCGCAGCTCATCTGCCAGTGTGTTCCTTCCGCGGAGCGCGTTCAGATCACCAATACAGGCTCCGAGGCTACCTACCACGCCATGCGGCTTGCGCGCGCATGGACCGGAAAACAACACGTCATTGTGATGCAGGGGGGCTACAACGGGTGGCACGATGAGGTCGCCTGTAACGTCATGACGCCTCTCGAGCACATCGGGCCCCGCGTCTCCCCGGGCGAGTATCCCTACGTGCCCATGTCCGCAGGTACCTCCGACGATGTGCCCGGCAAGGTGCATGTCGTCAACTTCAATGATCTGCCTTCTGTCGAATGGGTCCTGCAACGTTACCCGGTCGCCTGCCTCATCACGGAACCCATTCTGCAGAATATCGGCGTTGTGAAACCCCGGCCCGGGTACCTGCAGGGTCTGCGCGAACTCTGCCATCGCTATGGAGCCCTGCTGGTTCTCGACGAGGTCAAAACGGGCTTCCGGCACGCCCTGGGCGGCTATCAGGCCATCGCCGGTATTCGCCCCGACATCACCCTGTTCGGAAAAGCCATCGCCAACGGATACCCCCTCGGGGCCATTGCCGGGCGCGCCGATGTCCTTGAGCTTTTCAACCACCCGGACCCCCGGCAGCGCGTTCTCATCGCCGGGACCTACAACGCGCACCCTGTCCCTGTCGCTGCGGCCATTGCTACCCTCCGGAAGCTCCAGCGCGAACAACACACCCTCTATCCCTATCTGGAGCAACTCGGCGCACAGATGGAACAGGGGCTCACGCAGATCTTTCAGGAGGCAGGTATCCCGGCAACGGTCGCACGACAGGGCTCTGCCTTCTGCGTCTACTTCATGGAGGACGCCCCGACGGACTGGCACGATATTGCGCAACAGCATCACTTCCAGCGCGACACTGCCTACCGCCAGGCGCTCATCGCGCACGGCATCTACCACTTTCCGCTGCCTACCAAACAGGGATCCATATCCGCAGCACACACCCCGCAGGACATTGAGCGCACGCTGGAGGTCACCCGGAGGATCATTCGTTCTCTCTGAAGGCAACCTCGCGCACTGGCTGCCAGCAGTTGCCACGGTCTGCAAAAAGCAACAAAAAAAGCGGAACGGGAACCCGGGTCTCCCGCCGTTCGTCTCTCTGTATGCCGTCTGCCAGAGGCCACAGTGCGCGTGCCTCCGAATGCCATCGGTAGAAAGCGTTATAGCATGGACCCGGACCTTAAACCGCTCATTGTGCGCACGTACCGCACCTGGCGTCTCCACCCGGACATGACCTTTGCTCTGGTGGAAGACACGCGTGCGCGCCTCTGGGTACTTCAAAAGTGCCCTGCCGGGGCCCACTTGTGGACTCCGCAACAGGCCCGGAAGTTACCTGGCGGTGCGCCCACCCGCAGGGCCATCCGGGAGGTCCTGCAGACTGTACGTGCCCTCACGCGCCCCTCTGCGTCAGGGAGACCATCCGAAGGCCGCACCGCACAAAAAAGCAGGCCCGCTCCCTCTGGAACCGGCCTGCACCTTCCCTCCGGAACCCCGGATCATTCGTGACGCAGGTCTACAATGCGGTATCGCGCCAGGCCTGCAGGTACCTGCACCGTTACCTCATCCCCCACCTTCCGGTGCATCAATGCCTGCCCGATCGGGGAAGAGTACGAAATGCGGTCGTTCATCGGATCCGCCGAGGATGCATCAACCACCGTGTACTCCCACTCGTCTCCCGTCTCCAGATCATGCACCCTGACGATCGACCCCAGACCCACCGTGTCTCCCCCGGTCACCGGGTCCGCTACCACGCGCGCCCGCTCCAGCAACGCCTCCAGTTCTGCGATCCGGCCATTCAGGATGGCCTGCGCCTGCCGGGCTGCCTGATACTCGAAGTTCTCCGACAGGTCCCCGTACTCCCGGGCGCGCTTGATTGCCTCTGTGATCTCCGGCCGCTTTACGGTGCGCAACTCGATCAGCTCCGCCTCGAGCTTGCGTTTGCTGCTCTCGGTCAAAATCAACTCGTCCTGATGCATCGCTCCGGAAACTCCTTCCAAAGTCCACACCGGTAGGGCAAAAAAAGCGAGTGCGAATGCGCGCGGTCTGACGGGCGATTCGCACTGCCACTAAAGATACCACACCCCGTACCCTGTGTCAACCCTGCACTCACCTTGACAGCGACGGGCTTTGCGTGTATAGTGAAACCACACACTGGAGTGATTTCGGAACGCGCCGGATCCCATGCGAGGCGCAGGCTGTCACGCGCATCACGGAGAAAGCCTATGAAGTGCCAGCGTTGCTCCGCGGAATTGCCCGCTCAGTCCCGATTCTGCCTGCGCTGCGGCGCGCCCATCGACAACCCGGCGATCAACCCCACAGGCTACACCGCAGCCCCTGTAACCGCAAGCACGCCTGCCCGCAACCGGGTTCTGCTCTTCGTCCTTGTGTTCCTTGCGATCGCTGCCGCTGCTGCCGGCACCTATGTCGCCCGTGGACTGGTGCAGAAGCGGGGCGACACGGTCTCCGGCGCCCTTGTGCAGGCCCCGGCACAGCAGGCCTCTGCTCCCCTCGTACAGGCGCCCGCTGAGCCCATCCATACGCCGGTAGTGCGGGCGTCCGAACCCGCCGCGCCGCGCCCGGTCGACATTGAAGATTATCTGGCGTTCCTCAAACAGATCGAGCAGGAGAAACAGATTCTCATCCGTAAGCAGCTCAAGAATGCCCTTGTGATGCTCGCGCAGGCCAAAGCGCTTTCAGCAACCATCGAGGAAGAACACTACGATCAGGCCTTCGGCAACCTCACGCAGGGTATGAGCTACAACGCCAACGAGTGGGAAGCCCTCACCCGCAAATTTGTGGAGCGCATCCCCCCTGCCAGTTGCATTGACCTGCGCAACAAGTATCTCGACCAGCTCAGCAAAGTGCAGGCCATGATCCTTGAGGTCAACGACGCCCTCAACAAGGTCCAGTCCGACCCCGCACGCGCTCTGGATATCCTCACTCAGATGCAGGGC
The DNA here is from genome assembly GCA_025054835.1 of Chthonomonadaceae bacterium. GTDB lineage: Bacteria > Armatimonadota > Chthonomonadetes > Chthonomonadales > Chthonomonadaceae > JANWZQ01. The sequence continues at coordinate 14,273 of JANWZQ010000119.1, read as the reverse complement.
CGCGCCTCTGCGGAGGCCGATGAGGCCATCTTCAAGGCCGATCAGGCTCTCGCCGACGTTTGCGATCGCTACAAAATTCGTAAGGACTTCGATATCAAGGGCGACTCCCCGTCGGCCAGCATGTTCCGCTGAGCCCCCTCATGCCGAAGGGTCTCCTGCGACGGCGGGCCTGCCTTCCTCCCTGACTGCGCCCGGGCGTAAGCGCAGGCTCAGCGCCAGAGCTACCCCCATCAGTGCCGAGGCCGCCACGAACGGTACAGCCGTATTCCATCCCACCAGGTAGTTGTTCACCGGTGGCGCCAGGATCCGCGCCAGGCTGCTCAACCCGTGCTGTGCGCCGCTCACCGTGCCCCGCTCCCCGGAGTCCGCATACTGCGTGATCAGTGCCGTCAGTGAAGGCCCCATCACTCCGCTCCCCAGCGCGATGCACGCGCTCAGCACCCGGATCGCGTTCAGGTCCTGTGCGAATGCCACTCCCAGCAACGCGAGCGTCAGTACGGCCACCCCTGCGATCACCAGTTGTGCCTCTCCTACACGGCGCGCCAGCCCTCCCATCACGGCACCGTGCGCGATCAGCACTGTCACGCCCACGATGCCGAAGATCCCGCCACTGACCCCCACGGCCATGCGCTCCGTGAGCTGCGCACGCATCTCCGGAGAGAGCGCCGCGAACGACGTATGTTGTCCTGCCTCCCATGCTGCCGCAGCCATCTGCGCCAGACGGTCCTCAAAACGCAGGATCACCAGCCATGAGAACGACGATTCCACGGCCGCGAACGCGAAGTTCGCGAACGCGAACACCAGCAACGCTGCACCGATCCCCGGGCGGCGCAACGCGTTCCGCACAGCCACAAACGCCGCCAGAGGCCCCTCGCGCTCCCGGGATACCCTGCGGTCATGATGTGTTTCCGGCAACAGAAACAGTGCGAAGAGGAAGCTCACCAGTGCAAGCCCCGATGCGAAGAACGCCGGAGTAGCGATCGCCGGGTACCCCGGCAACGCGTACCGCCCCAGCACTCCTCCAATCCATGGGCCAAACGCGAAGCCCAGACCAAATGCTGCCCCCAGCAACGCCATCCCGCCTGCGCGCCGCTCCGGAGGCGTCACGTCGGCCACATATGCCTGCGCGGTCGGCAGGCTCGCCGCCGTCAGTATCCCGGAGGCCACCCGCGCCGCAAACAGCACCGCCAGATTCGGCGCGGCACCGAACATCCAGTACGATACTCCCGACCCCACCAGACTTAACAGGATCAATGGGCGCCGGCCCACCCGGTCCGACAACCGCCCCCACACCGGTGCAAACACAAATTGCATCATGGAAAAGCTCGCCATGAGCAGGCCCCCCACCCACGGCGCGCCTCCGTAGTGCCGGATGTAAATCGGGATCAGCGGCACAATCAGACCGAACCCCAGCAGATCCACAAACAGCGTCACGAACAGAATGGCCAGAGCGCCCCGTCTCATCGTTGGCAGAGTAATCCCCTCCTATAGTTGGTGCGCCACGTGTTGCATCAGCACCATCCCCATCGCCACATGCGCCGGTTGCTCCAGCAGATGCGCGATCTCCTCCGCCACGTCCTCCGCACGCAACAGCATCTCCGCGCGAGGCTTTCCCGGGATCCCCTCCCAGAATGGCGTGTCCACACCCGAACAGCATACGTTGCTCACCCGGATATTGTACCGCCGGACTTCCTGCGCCAGCGCATTTCCAAAGCCCACCAGTGCGTGCTTCGTCGCGCAATACAGCGCCGCATTTGCGATCGTCTTCACCCCGAGCACACCGCACAGGTTGACGATGTGCCCCGATTTCCGTTCCGTCATGGTGGGTAGCACCGCCTGTGTCACCAGCATGGCGCCTTTTACATTCACTGCCCACAGACGTTCTATCGTCGCCTCGTCTGTCTCCGCAAACGCCCCCAGATGTCCCGCGCCCGCGCTGTTCACCAGCACATCGATCTGACCGAACTTCTGCAGCACTGAAGACACCAGCCGTGCCACATCCGCGCTCTGCGTCACATCCGCCTGCACGGCCTGAAACACCCGGGCGTCCGGCTCCAGATCCGCTATCGCCTGCTCGAGTCGTTCTCGACTGCGCCCGCAGATCACCACAGCATACCGCTCTGGCTCCGTCGTCAGGCGCGCTGCGAGCGCTTTGCCGATCCCGCTGCTCCCCCCCGTGATCATCACAACACGCATTGTAACTCCTCCCATTCTGCAACGCTTCCCGGAGCGTCGGGCCTGCAGAGCCACGCAGGGTTGCCGCCCGGCGCCTCGCTCCAGATATACGAACACCTCTCACCCTGCGCTCCAACCCTCTTCCCTTTATCCGGGCGATTGAGGTACAATGGGCGCAGTCACCACAGGGAGCACCCGGCACATGGTCGAGATACTGGAAGAGGCAGAACAGCTCGTCGTCCGCATTGGCGGGCAGGAATATGCCCGCTACTGGTTCGGCCCCTCGCGGTGGAAGCCCTACCTCCACCCCCTGCGCGCCGCCAATGGGCTTTCTCTCCTTGCTGACGCCCCCACCGACCATCGCCACCATCACGGCCTCTGGATCGGGCACGGCAGAGTCGATGACGCTGACTTCTGGCTCGAACGGCATAACAGCGGACGCATTCTGCACCGCAAGTTCGAGAATCTGACCCCGCAGGGCGACACGGTCACTTTCACCCAGCTCTGCGACTGGGTCGCCCCTGATGGCACTGTCCGGCTTCACGACACGCGCACGTTCACCTTCTACGACACCCCTCCAGAAGCCCGTATTTTTGATCTGGAGATCACCCTGCGCGCCCCGTCACAGACCACGGTCACCCTCTATCCGACCAATGAGTCCGGGTTGCCCCACCTGCGCGTCGCCGAGGGTATCTCCGTGAAGACCGGTGGAACCATCACCAACTCGGAGGGCCAGAAGAACGAACGCGAGACCTACCGGCAACGCGCGCGATGGATCGACTACTCCGGGAAACTCGGGCGCCTTGCCTGCGGCATTGCTGTGTTCGATCACCCGCAGAACCCCGATTTCCCCACCCCATGGTTCACGCGGGACTACGGCCCCTTCGCACCCAATTTCATCCTCTTTCAGGAGGACCCGCTCATCATTGCGCCTCGCAAGCCCCTGCGCCTCAGGTACCGCATCTACACCCACGTCGGCGACGTCAACGAGGGCCGTGTGCAGGAGGCATGGAAGGTCTTCGCCGATTCCGCTGAGTCGTCCAGTGGAGCTACCGAGTCACGCGTCCCGGAGCAGGCAGGAAGCGCCACCCGATGAACACGCATACCAGCACACCCGATACTCTCACCCCGCTCCAGTACACCGCAGACACAGTAGGGTTCAACGGGTTCCTTCCTGAGGACTTCGAGGTCTTTGCGGTCCCGGAATTCGCCCCGCGCATGGCCCGTATTCGCCAGTGCCTCCAGCCCAAACTGCTACGCATTGGCGAGGCCCTCGCCCCACGCCTCTCCGAGGCTTTGCAGGAGACTGTCTACCCGCATGTGGCCCGGCATCTACGCCGCACAGTCAACCCTCCGCAGGAGACCTGGGTAGCCTTCGCTCGCAACCCGCGCGCTTATAAGCCTTTCGTACACCTGCGTGTGACCATCAGTGAGGAACGCATCCGTGTGCTGGTCTTCTGTGAGGACGACGCTCCCGACAAATCGCTCTTCGCCAGCAACCTTCAGGAACGTGCAGAGAGCCTTGCCGATCACTTCGCGCACCATCCGCATCTGCTCAGCTTCGACCTGCAGGACCCTGAAGGGCATCCCCTGCGCGGACACGCCCTCACGCCGGAAGTTCTTCGTGACTTTGCCCGGCGTCTGCAGAACGTTCGCGGTCAGCATGCGGCCTTTGGTATCGTCTTCCACAGAGATCACCCCATCGTGCAGAACGGCCCGGAGTTTCTGGACGCCGTTGTCGCCGCTGTCGTCAACCTGAACCCGCTTTACCAGTGCGGCCAGGCGCTCCACAGGGCCTGAACCGAGGAGGTCCCCTATGAACGTCACCGATTACGTGGCCCGGCACACTGAACGCATGGCGGAAAACCTGGCCCACTTCGTCGCTACCACCCCTGACGACAAACTCGTCTGGCATCCTGCTGTGGCCAATCAGGCTCCTACCCGATCCGTTCTGGAACAGATCAGTGAGTGTGTCAACGTCAACCGCGCTTTCGCGACCCTGATCCGTACCGGTAAGCTGGATACTCCGCCGGGCGAATGGCCTCCCATCCATTTCGCCAACGGTCTCGATGCGCAGGAGCAGCTCGTCCACAGCGCGCGCGAACTGGCCGAGGCCATCCGATCCATGTCCGAGGCCGATCTGCACCGTGCCTACCATCACCCGCGTGGCCCCATCCTTGGCGAAAACCTGATCCTGATGGGCTACCGCAACATGGCCTACCACGCCGGGCAGATCAACTTCATCCAGACCCTTTACGGCGACACCGAGTTCCACGTGCCCCCCATGTGGCGTTGAACCGGCCCCGCGCCGCACACCGGTACCCGTCATGTCCGCGCCACTCGACCCCCTTGCTCTGCTGGAGCGCACCGACAAGTGGTACCTCGGAGGCGGACGCGCCCTGGTCTTCGCTCCCGTTTTCCCCCTCTTTCTCGACACACCTGGCTTCTGGGATGAGGCCCACTATGCTGATGTCCGTCTGGAGCGCCTCTTCTGTCTGCTCCTGCTGGATGAGAGAGGCCGCCCCCTGCACCTGCGTCGCGCTATCCGTCGGTGGACGCCCGACCGCCTGCTGCAGATCCACACTGTTGAGGGCTTCGCGTCCCTGCGTGTGCAGGACGAACGCGTTGTCACTCCCGATGACACCCTGGCCTGCCGGCTCACCCTTGTCAATACCGGCGCCACTCCCGTACACCTGCATCTGATCGCATGGAGCCTGCAACCGCACGGAGCCCTGGACACTGCTACCGCCACTGCTACCGATGTGCAACAGGAAGCCGATGTCCTGCACTTTGCTTACCGCCTGCGCGACACCGCCCCCGCCGAAACGCCTGCCCCGGTCTACGGATGGGGCCAGCGATCGGGTCGCAACCCGGCTTCTCGCAGGAAACGTGCCCGCACTGCCGCACCGGAGCCTGCGGAGTCGCAATCACTCGAGCCGGTTCTCTACATAGCGCTGGGAGCGGACCGTCCCACCGACTCCTGGACCGTGCAACTGGCGGAGCCCACGCACACCGCGCCTCTCTGGGAGCTCTCCGTCCTGCCAGAGAAATTTCAGAACGGGCGTCTGCCGCAGGAGATGCGGGCGGATACAGGATGGAACCCGGATGGCCTGTTGCACCTGGTGCAACACTACGTGCTCCGTGTGCCTTCCGGTGGGCAGGAGGCTATCACGTTTGGTGCCTCGGTGGCGCTCCGTCGCGAGGATGCGGTAGCGCACCTGCGCACCGACGTGGCTTCCGATGTGGTGACGCAGAGCCGGGAGAATTGGATGCGCTTCTTCCAGAGCGTGCCCCGCTTCCAGTGCGATGACCCGTATCTGGAACGCGCCTACTGGTACCGCTGGTACGGCCTGCGGCTTCTGACGGTAGCTGTGAACGCCGGGCGTCTGCCCTGCCCCTGCGTGTTCGAAGGGATCGGCGCGTTCCGAGCGCACATCAGCTACTCGGCACAGTGCCACATGCGCGAGACTGCGTGGATGCAGAACCCCGGGATTGCCATGGGCTCTCTGGAGAACTTTCTGGCCCATCAGACGCAGGGAGGACCGGAAGACGGGTTTCTGCCCGGGCATCTCTATCTCTGGCGCCGTGATCGGGGATTCTACCATACAGACTGGGGCGGGGCCGCCCTGCAGGTGTATGCCCTGACCGGTGACCGGGAGTTTGTGCGGCGCATCTATCCGGGACTGGCTCGCTACGCTGCCTATTTCGACCGCGTGCGCGACCGGGAGCAGAGTGGCCTCTACGATGTGATGGATCAGGGAGAGACCGGACAGGAATACATGAGCCGATACCTGTTCGTAGACCCGGCGGCTGACACGTGGCGCCCCCTGCAGATGAAGGGGGTGGACGCCACGTGCTATCAGTATTCTCTGCAACGCGCCCTTGCGGTGTTTGCCGCATTGCTCGGCCTGCCTGTGGAGGCCGCACAGTGGCAGGAGAAAGCGCAACGGACGCGGGAGGCAGTGCGTACCTGCATGTGGGATGAGAAGGATCGCCTGTTCAAGGATGTGCACCCCGAAACCGGCGCGCTCTCACCGTACAAAGCCGCTGTGGGGTTCTATCCGTTCCTCACCGACATCGGGCATATTGAGCATCTGGGCGCGTTCCGACACCTGACCGACCCGGGCACCTTCGGCACACCATACCCGGTACCGGCCAGCAGTGTGGATGATCCCTGTTTCGATCCGCAGGCCGAGTGGAAAGAGAAACGCACCGGTTGCCCGTGGAACGGTCGGGTCTGGCCCATGAGCACATGGCACGTGATCGCGGCAACGGCACGGGCTGCTCGCACGCTCCACGCGGAGTTGCGCCCGTTGGCCGCAGACCTGCTTCTCCGCTTTCTGCGCATGCTGTTCCATGATGGGGATTCGAAGCGGCCCAACTGCTACGAGCACTACAATCCCTACACGGGAATGCCCTGCCTCTATCGTGGTGTGGACGACTATCAGCACTCCTGTGTGGTGGATCTGATCCTGCGAGAGGTGGTGGGCGTGCAGGTTGAAGACCTGCTGGAGGGCACGCTGGTTCTGGATCCCCTGCCGGTGCCGGTGCAATGGTTCCGTGTGGAGGGGTTGTGGATACAGGGGCGGCAGGTAGATGTAGCGTACGACCGCACTACCGGTTTTACCGTGTGGGTGGACGGAGAAGCACGGGCGCATCTGCCGGAACGCGCATGGGTGGAAGTGAATCTCTAGGCGTGCAGGGCTCTGCAGCACAGGCGCATTCCGGGAGTGTCCCGTGTGGCGCCACGACGGGCAAGTGCAACAGGGCCTACGTCGGACCCTCGCATGCATGGGGGCCGGCAGAAAGAGCACCGGGGCGCCTCCCCTCTGTGCGGGAAGCACCCCGGTCACTCCCGGGTCCCCGGATCACTCCTCCGCAACCTTCATGCGCAGGAGGCCCGGAGCCCTGTGATCCCGGGACCTGTTGGCCCGATCGTTACGGGCACTCTTCTCCAGCCTGATCGAAGTTCTGAATGAGCAGGGCCAGATCGAGCACGTCCACGGCACCGTCACAGTTGAAGTCGGCGGCCCCGTCGTTCCAGTTGGGGTCGCCCTCGGCGGAGTCGAACGAGTCGATCAGAACAGCCAGGTCGAACACGTCCACGGCGTTGTCATCGTTGGCATCACCGGCCAGAAGGGTGGCATTGATACCGGTGGCGGTGTTATTAACAGTCAGGTTGACATTGGGCACGAACTTCTGGAGCCACTTGCCGGCCTTCAGTCCCACCCGGTGGAGCCCGGGATTGACGTTGCGCGCGACGTAGTTGCCATTGGCGTCCGGCGTGACGGTGAGCTGGAACGTATTGCCCCCGTCCTGCGGGCAGAGGGTAATGCGCAGAGGCTGTGCGGCGTTGGAGCAAGCCTCCAGCGTGACCGTGCCGGAGATAGTAGCCTGCGACGCAGTCCAGTTACGGAAGGAGAGCAACGCGTCGCTCACATTGTCCTGCATGAGACCGAAGGCGCAGCTCTCTCGAGGCCCGAGCGCGAGTCGGGGTGTGTTGGGACCGGTAGTGAAGGAGAGCGGGTTGGAACCCGGGTTCCGAATGGTGAGATTGCCCTGCGCGTCCACACTGCCGGTGCCTGTCAGCGTGACGGAGAGGTTGTTGAAGCGGACCTGAATGCGTTGCAGGCCAAGACCGGGTACTGTGGTGACGCCGAAGTCGAGGGTTGCGGTGCCCGGAATGGTCCCGGACAGCGTGAGCTGCCCGGTAGTCCGGTTGAAGGACCCGGAGAGCGGGATCGTGGGGTTGACGCATGTAGCCGCGCTGTCCGCAAAGAGCGGGAGTTTGAGCCCACCGGTGAGGCTGGAGTTGTCTTCAGGGCCGGTAGGGTCAATGATCAGCCGCGCCAGGTTGCTGCGCGCGATCGTGATTCCGCCGGGGGCAAGAGCACCGAAGTTGGTCCCGAAAGCCACGCCGTTAACGTCGAGCGTGCCGGTGAAGTAGAACACCCGGCCACGCAGGTCTGGCAGCTGCGCGTGTGCCGTAACGTGAGGGATAAGCAGAGCTGTCAGGCAGAGTGCATGAAAGGCGGTACGTACCTGCATGATTGAAGTTCTCCTTCCTTGAGGTCGTGCAGGAAGCGATCCTGCATGTTGTTTCGGTACTGCCTGTGGACTTCGTTACAGCTGACGACATTCCGGGGCGGGGTCACGATGTGATGATCGGGCGCTGGCTGCAGGATGCGCCCGGAAGCGCTTCAGGATCTACAGTGGGAGTGCGCTCGCAGTACCCGGCCCGCTCTGGCTGGATGCAAGCCAGTTATGTAGTTCGGTGGTAGTTGCAGAGCTTCCTACATAGAATTTCTGTGTTTTTTTATCTGCATCGCGTGTGAGGCGGACATCGTAGCGCCCCTGTTCCGGAAGTACTGCTTTTCGGGGAACTGAAGCGTTTCACGTGAAACGCGAGGGCACCGGGTCGGGACGCGTCTTCCAGGTACCTGTGTAGAACGCGCCACGAACCGGTTGCGCCTGCATGGAGGTCGGATATGGCGATAGAGGACCGGCTCCGCCTGCTGGCCAGCCGGTTGCGAGGAGTACGTTGCCGGTTCGGTACCTGTGCGCTGGCAGTAACCGTGGCATCAACTCTGTTGCAGGCACCATCACTCGGATTTGACGAGGTGATTGACGACCACATGTTGCTGCACAGCGCGGTGGAGCGGGGTTGCGGCAATGACCCGGCGGAGTGCTTCGGGCGCCCGGTGTTCCGGCTGTACTACCGGCCCATGCTGTCGGCCTCGTTTGCTGTGGCGGTGGGCCTGCATGGAACCACAGCCTGGGTACACCACCTGCACAATCTGCTGCTGCATGGACTGATGGTGGGATTGACCTTCTGGTTCCTCCGTCTGCTGTTCGGGTGCGGACGGATCGCTCTGCTTGGTGGAACCCTGTTCGCGCTGCACCCGTTGCAGGTCCCGGTAACCACGTTTATTGGAGGCCGCACGGATACGCTGGCATTGTTGTTTCTGATGGTCTTCGGGATCGGAGCGATGCGCGCCGGCGAGCAACTGGCAAAAGGGGCTTCTGTAGCAGCACCCGCGATCATATCGGCAATCGGGTTTGGCGCGGCAGTCTTCACCAAAGAGCAGGTGCTCCCTCTGGTGTTGCTGACGCCTCTGCTGTGGCGCCGGGGATGGAGCGCTTCCGGGGAAGACGGCACGTTCCGGGGCCTGCGCTGGTGGTGGGTGCTGTATCTGGCCCCGATCGGGGCTTACATGGCGCAGGCGTACCGGGTGGTGCCGCGGAACGCGTATGAACCGGCAGGGTGGGGGCCGCTCCTGCACGTGGAGATGGTGGGCCGCACGCTCTGGTACTACGCAAAGGCGCTGTCTCTGCCGGTAGTGAACACGCTGCATCAGTCGACGGCAGGGCACTGGGATCGCCCGCAGGTGGGGATTGCGTTGCTGGGCCTCGTGTGCGCCGGGTTTTGGCTGCTGGCTCTGCGATGGCTATGGCAGGATCGAGCGTTGCGACTGTGCTGGCTGTGGACCACTCTCACGCTGTTGCCCTGCCTGAACGTGGTGCCGATCCCCTCGCAGTTCGTGGCGCCCTACCGGGCGGTGATCCCGGCCCTGGGCACGTGTGGCCTGCTGGGATGGCTCTTTGCCACATGGTCGACCGGGCACCACAGACGCACGGCATTGCCGGCTTTCGGAGCGCTCGTGGGGGCCTATGCCGGGATCTCGGTGGCAGACCTGCCTCACTGGCGGGACGACATCGCGGTGGTACGGATGGAAGTGATCGCAGATCCGGACTACATCCCGGCGCAGGCCGGGCTGGCAGGTGTGCTGCAGGCGCGCGCACGTACGCTGGAGCAGCAGGGGCGCGTGCAGGAGGCGCGTGATCACTACGAGCGTGCCCGGAAGCAGTACGATCGCGTTCTCGCCCTGCTCTTTCCTCACGCGGACAGTGTGGAGACGCGCATTGCACGCGTGCGCTCACCGGAGCTGTACCGATTTATTCGTGGGGGATGCGGTTTGCGGTACCGACCGCTGGAAGTGGTGAACAGCTGTGTGCGTGGGAGCGGGGGGACTCATCAGATGCTGGGCCGATACGCGGAGGCGATCGCGGACTACCGGGTGGCTCTGGCAGCAAAGCCGGCAGACATCGAAGTGCGAGATCATCTGGCGTATCTATACATGGAGACAGGGCAAACTGTCCTTGCGGAGGCGACTTTACGCGAGACGCAACGCATGGCGCCTGCGGCGTTCCGTCAGGTGTGGCTCGGCGAGCTGCTGGCGCGCATGGGCCGACGCGATGCAGCGCGCGAGGCATTGCTGGAAGGGATGATGCATCCGGACTTTGCATCTCTACCGGGGAACGATCGGCAACGGGCGCTGCGCCTGTACAACGCGCTGTCGGCCCGGCGCAGATGACGGAGATCCCGTTCCGCGGGGCGGTGCCCTGTGCCGGGTCCAGGACAGAATATGCAGAGGAGATCCGCCAGAAGAGTGCAGGCAATGAGGGGGAGGAAGAAATGCAGGCAATTGACAGTAAATGACAGGTATGCTACACTGAGGCAGGGTTGTGGGATGACGATGAGGCAGATATGGTTGCTTTCGTAGACCGTGTGTCGATCGAGCCGATGCGTCGAGCGGATATCGAGGCGATCCATCGAATTGATGCGCGCTGTTATCCCTCGCCATGGTTAGCCACAACGTATGAGACCGAGCTGAACAACCGCTCCGCGTGCTACCTGGTGGCCCGTCTGGACGGTGCGGTTGTCGGCTACGGCGGTGAGTGGGTGATCATGGATGAAGCGCATATCACGACGCTGGCAGTAGACCCGGACTATCAGGGGCGGTACATCGGAGAGCGTCTGTTGCTGGCGTTGATGGAAGAGGCGATCTGGCGCGGGGCTTCACATACCACGCTGGAGGTGCGAGAGAGCAACCGCGTGGCGCAGAATCTGTACCGGAAGTATGGTTTTCGTGCCGCTGCGGTCCGGAAGAACTACTACACAGACAATGGCGAGAATGCCATTGTGATGTGGGCGACAGAGATCAACACGCCGGAGTATGCGCAACGTTTACGAGATTTGCGACAGCAACTGGCGAAGCGGGTACAGGCTAAGCGCTAGTGCATGGTGGGTTGTTGCGCGCCAGGCTGCCATTCCTCGATTTCCTCTGGTTCCCTCTGGTTCCCCTGCTGCTTCGGATGCTGTTTCCCGGTAAGGTTTTTTCACGCCTTGACAAGCGAAGAGGATCAGAGTATACTGGGAAAACCTGACTAATTTGACTTTTTTTGTAAAGAATAGGAGGAACCATGTCGGGAACGACCCAAGAGGCTGCGCATCACGGGCCGATCGCCCCGCACGGAGGCACGCTGGTGAATCGCCTCGTCCCGGAGGTAACGCGCTCGGAGTTCGAAGCGGAGGCACATACCCTTCCGAAGATCGCGTTGAACGCGCGCCAGATCAGCGATCTGGAACTGATCGCGATTGGTGCAGTGAGCCCGTTGACGGGTTTCTTGAACCGGGACGCCTACCTGAGTGTGGTGCGAACGCGCCATCTGCCGGATGGCCTGCCCTGGACGATGCCGATCACGCTGGCCGTGACAGAGGCGCAGGCGCAGGAGGCGGGTCCGGGCTCACGTGTGGCGCTGACGGATGAGGCCGGAACGTTACTGGCCATCCTGACAGTAGAAGATGCCTATCCTTACGACAAAGAGCTGGAAGCGCGCGAGGTATACCGGACGACCGATGCAGCGCACCCGGGGGTGGCAGCGCTGTATGCGCAACCGGAGTTCCTGCTGGGCGGGCCGGTAGAGGTGATCACTCTGCCGGAGCATCGGGACTTTCCGGAGTACTACCTGACTCCAGCGCAGACGCGGGCCTGCTTCGCAGAGCGGGGATGGCGAACGGTCGTGGGGTTCCAGACGCGCAATCCGGTGCACCGGGCGCATGAATACCTGCAGAAGGTCGCACTGGAGATTGTGGATGGCCTGCTGCTGCATCCGCTGGTGGGCCAGACCAAGGGAGACGATATCCCGGCAGAAGTACGGATGCGATGTTACGAGGTGTTGCTGGAGCACTACTATCCGCGGGATCGAACGTTGCTGGCAGTGAATCCTGCAGCGATGCGCTATGCGGGCCCCTCCGAGGCGGTGTTCCATGCGCTGGTGCGCAAGAACTATGGATGCACGCATTTCATTGTGGGACGGGATCATGCCGGCGTCGGCAATTACTACGGGAGCTACGATGCGCAATTGATCTTCGACGAGTTCGACCCGGATGCCCTGGGAATTGTACCGTTGAAGTTCGAGCATGCCTTCTGGTGCAACCGATGTGAAGGGATGGCGTCATCGAAGACCTGTCCGCATGGGCCAGAGGATCGTGTGTCGCTGTCGGGCACGCGGGTACGTGAGATGTTGCGTGCCGGAGAGATGCCGCCCATGGAGTTCACACGGCCCGAGGTCGCGCAGATTTTGATCGAAGCGATGCGGCAGTGAGGTCCTGCAATGACATCGGGCTGGCTGGCGTGGTTTTTGCGATGTTGTGCAACAGGATGGCATCGTCTGACGCGGTGGTGGCAGCAGAGCCGCACGGATCGGCATGCAGGGCCGTTTGTGCCCCCCATTTACGTGCTGGCACTCTGGAGCCTGCTCTCCGGTTGTGCCCCCTGCTGTGATGCCGGGACCGACGAGCGTGTGGTACAACTGGGGTATTTTCCCAATGTGACGCACGGCGTCGCGCTGGTTGGAACAGGCCGGGGCCTCTTTGCACGGGCGCTGGGCGCGGATGTGCGTCTGAAAGAGCGCGTGTTTGCGGCAGGCCCATCAGCAGTGGAAGCCCTGTTCGCCGGTCAGCTGGACATCGGGTATATCGGTCCGGGTCCCGCCGTGAATGGCTTTCTGAAGTCGCGTGGCCGGGCGTTACGCATTGTTGCCGGGGCGGCCTCCGGGGGTGCTGGCCTGGTGGCCCGCGAAGACGCAGGCATCGCAAGCATTGCGGATCTGGCGGGACGCCGTGTGGTAGTGCCACAGATCGGCGGAACGCAGGACGTGGCGTTGCGCCACGCGCTGGGAGCTGCAGGACTGCGCGCCACGGATCGCGGGGGGAACGTGACTGTGATTGGCGCAGCTCCCTCGGACGCACTGGCCCTTTTTTTGCGCCGGGAGGTGGACGCGGCGTGGGTGGTGGAGCCTTGGGTGTCGCGTCTGATCCGGGAGGGCCGCGGGCGTCTGGTGCTGGACGAGCGCGCACTCTGGCCCGAAGGACGTTTCTCAACGGTGTGTGTGGTGATGCGAACGGGCTTTCTGGAGAAACATCCGGATCTGGCGCGACGTTTCCTGCAGGCACACGTGGAAACAGCCCGGTGGATCGAGGGGCACCGGAGTGCGGCAGGCAACGTGATCCGAGAGCGGATCCGTCAATTGACCGGCAAGGGCCTCCCGGAAGGGGTGGTGCGCGACGCGCTGAACCGGATCGTGTTTACCACAGACCCTCTACAGGGCACCGTGCTGGAGACGGCACGGCGGGCGCAGGCTCTGGGGTACCTGCGAGAGGATCTGAACCTGCTGGAAAATCTGTTTGACCTGCAACCTCTTGCGGAAGCAGAGAAGCAGGTAGCGCGCCACAGGTAGTATCGAGCAGGGTGGGAGGATCGATGGGTCTCTCATCGTTATCAAGAGGGCTGGATGTGTCGCGGAACGGCCACAGCGGTGCTCCCGGGAGCAGGACAGTCCCCAAGATCCGCCTGAGCGGCGTGAGCGTATCGTTCGGTTCACGACAGAGCCGGATCGAGGCGCTGCGTGCGGTGGATCTGGAGGTCCGCGCGGGGGAGTTCGTGTGTGTTGTGGGTCCCTCGGGTTGCGGAAAGAGCACACTGTTAAATCTGATCGCGGGTCTGGTGCCACCGGAGTCCGGTGCAGTATTCAAGGACGAGCAACGGATCACGGGCCCGGGGCCAGACCGTGCAGTGATTTTTCAGGAAGCGGCTCTGTTTCCCTGGTTGACGGCTGTGCAGAACGTGGAGTTTGCATTGCGCCATATTCGGAACCGGCGGGAGCGACGCGCGCGCGCCATGGAGCAGTTGCAGATGGTACATCTGAGCCGTTTTGCGGACGCGTACCCGCATGAGCTCTCCGGGGGGATGCGC
>JANWZQ010000062.1 GCA_025054835.1 Chthonomonadaceae bacterium | reverse complement strand
GCCGAAGCGCTGGCCGCCGCCGGAGCCTCCCTCGCCATCGAAGGATGGCCCGGAGGATCCCCCCACCTCCCCGCACTCTGCTGCACACCCGAAACCTGCCGCCGCTTCCTCGTCGACCTCGGAGGACGGGGCGTCGGACTCAATTACGACCCGTCCCACCTCATCCGACTCGGCGTCGATCACATCCGCTTCCTGAACGAGTTCGCACCCTACGTCCGGCACGTGCACGCCAAAGACACCGAGCTCTTCCCCGAAGCCGTCTACGAGTACGGCCTCTACCAGCCCGCCGTCTTCGCCCAACCCCACGGATGGGGCGAACACGTCTGGAGATACACCCTGCCCGGACATGGATGCGCCCGCTGGACAGAGATCCTGCGCATCCTGCAACAGAGCGGCTTCGACGGCATCGTGAGCGTGGAGCTGGAGGACGAGAATTTCAACGGCAGCGAGGCCGGAGAGAAGGCCGGATTGATCCATGCACGCGACTTCCTGCATGGCATCTAGTCGCGCCCATGCATTCTGCCCGTCGCATGCCAGAAGGCCAACGTCACATTATCAATAAACCGCGTCGATTGCAAAAATGCGCCCGTCGCATAACAGATTGGTTGCGTTTTGTGCAGAACAATGCGCGTCGATGCATTTAGCAGGTCTGTCGCAGCACTGGAAAGGCGCGTCGATGCATGACGCAATGTTCTGTGCAATCGACTCGCATTGGCAACGGATCGACGGCGTTGTCATAGCGCACGACAGGGTTATTCCGGACTTCGGATACGACGTGAGCATACGGCTTATTACAGCAGCACAGAAAGTACAGGAGGAGACAATGAAGCACTGGAACCACAATCAGCGCTACGTCGCGCTCATACTGACCGGCGGCATCGCGCTCGGCTGCGCAGCCCTGCAGATGCAGGCGCGCACGCAGGAGGCGCCGCAGGCCCCGGCGCCCGTGGTGCTGCCCCTGCCCTCGCAGCCACCCCGGGGCGCGCTGGTGCTGTACGGAGGGCGGGCCGAGCATCTGACGGCGCACTGGGCCGAGCGCTACACGGGCGCGCCCTCACAATGGAAGCGGGACGCGGAGGGCGTGCTGACCCCGAACGGCAAGGACATCACCACGAAGCAGGAGTTCGGGGATGTGTACCTGCATGTGGAGTTTCGCATTCCTGTGGACGGCAGCGGCAAGACCATCGGTCACGGCAACAGCGGGATCGGCCTGCAGGGCCGCTACGAGATCCAGATCATGGATTCGTACGGGCAGAAGCCCGAGGCGCACAACAACGGCGCGCTCTACAGTCAACTCCCGGCGCAGGTGAACGCCAGTCGCAAGCCGGGCGAGTGGCAGGCCTACGACATCATCTTCCGCGCTCCGCGTTTGAACGCGGAGGGCAAGGTGGTCGAGATGCCCCGCGCCACGGTGTTTCTGAACGGCGTGCTGATCCAGAACAACGCGGAGTTCCGGGGGATGACGGGGATTCAGTACGGTCAGTTCAAGGAGATGACGCGCACGGGTCCGTTGATCCTGCAGGGGGATCACGATCCGGTGCAGTACCGCAACATCTGGGTTGTGCCGTTGTAGATCGGCCTGTATCTGGCACGCGTTGGGCCGCGCCACCGGAGGGGTATTCCGGTGGCGTGTGTGTTTCGGGCGCGCGTTGCGGGGATGCTGTCGGGTTGGGGCTACGGGGTGTGTCCGGCTTTGATCTGCGCGTCGATGGCGTCGGCAATTTCGCTGACGGCCCGGTCGATCTGGTTGATGTCGTCGCCGGTGCGGATGGGCACCCAGACATCGCAGACGAAGGCGGGTTGATGGAGCCATGCGATTGCCAGCACCTGCCAAGGCACGTCGGTCGGCTCGGGGATGGGGTCCTGCATCCAAGGTTGCACCCAGTGTTGCAGGAGCGCGATGGTGTCATGGCCTATTCCGAGGGCCCACATGCGCAGGGGCACTTTCTGGTTGGTTCGCGGGACGAGGGTTTTCTGGTTGCCGACGACACGGCCGTCCGGATCGAACAGGTATTCGAAGGGTGCGCGGAAGCTGTTGAGGGTGGTTGCGCGCGCGATGGATACGAAGACGCGGGGTCTGTTGGGCGCCGTGCAGACGTAGTAGTGTGCGGGCGGGGCATCGCGTTCGCGGTCGAGCGGGAGGGGTTTTGCGGGCAGGATCAGCCAGTTTCCGATGCGTGGCGGGAGTTCTGGCACGGGGAGCTGGCGCAGCAGTTGCAGGGCGGTTGCGCGGGCGAAGATGGCCGTGATGGCCACGGCGGTCAGTACGGAGAGTGTGCGTATTCCCGGCTGGTTGATGCGCTGGTTCATCGCGTTTTTGCTGCTCTCTGTTGTGTCATCGTGCGATCCATTCGTGCAGTGTTTGCACGCGGAATGCGCGCAGAAGGGCGTACTGTCCGGCCAGTCCGGCGATGGGGAGGAGCCATCGGGTGATGAGGGCGAGGATGCCGAGGGTGTCTCTGCCGTCCATGGTCATGGCGATCTGTGCTCCGAGAGCTCCGATGAGAGTTAATCGGAGGGTGCAGAGCAGTCCGACCCAGAGGAGGCAGGCGATCCAGATCCGGATTCGGGTCCAGAGGCTGGCCTGCAGGAGGGAGAGCCACCATGCGCTGCACCAGAGGCAGAGAGCGGCCTCGGCGAACCCGGTTCCGACCTGCCCGGCGTAGAGTTCGTACCCGGGGGGTTGTGGTGGCGGAGGGATCTGAATGGGGTTGCCCTCGCGGGAGACTTCGGCATTGACTCCGAAGGAGGTGAGGAGGTTGGTCACGAGTCGCAGGTAGGCGGGCCCGATGCGTTTGAGCAGGGCGTCCATGAGGGGTCCGGGCACCGGGGTGAGGGTGGTGAGGAAGAGGAGGGGTGTGGCGAGCACGCGGAGTGCGAAGGTTCCGTGGCGGTATCCGATGTATGCGGCCAGCAGTCCGACGCAGGCGAGGAAGGTGAGGGTGGGTTCGCGGGAGAACAGTGCGAGGGGTGTGGCCAGCGCGGCGATCAGCAGGGGCCATCGGAGGCGTTTGGGTTCTTCCATGTCCTCTTCCATCAGGAAGCGGATGACGGAGGTCTCGGTGAAGCGTTCGTTGAGGTTGTCGAGTTCGGGCAGGAGGATGCGCCATCGGTTGAGGTAGAGCCAGAGTGGCACGAGCAGCAGGGCTGGCAGGGCGTAGATTTGCAGCAGGCTCTCCAGAGCCCACCGTTGCCACCATCGGGGCAGTTCCGGCCCGAATATGAGCGCGAACAGTGCAACCGTCGCGAAGATCTCCAGGCGTACGGGGGGGGATTGCCACAGTGCGCGCAGGCGTATCCGTGCGCACTGCCAGGGGGTCATAAACCGGTAGTCCGTTTCCGATGAGGAGTGTACTGCCATGGATGCTGCTCTGCGTCGGGATTATCCGGCGGTCTGCCAGGAGGTGCGTGCGCGCATCAATGCTTTGAGGAACTCGGTGAGGTGTTCTTCGGTGGCGGCCGGGTCTGCGGTGATGGGTGCGGCCACTCGGATGAAGTAGGCGGGTTTTGCGGTGGGCCCGCTGAACTTCATGACGATGCGCGCCATCAGTGTGGATCCGCCCAGCATGCGCACGCCGTCGTAGCCGTACAGCACCATGTCCTGCCGGTCCGGACTGCGAATGATGACGCGGTTGAAGGTCCACGCACCCGGGTTGGGTCCGTCCACCCGGATCTCTCGGGTGTCTGTCCGCAGGATTTCGAAGCCGCTGCCGAGGAAGCATCGTTCCGGGGTGTGCATGTCGTTGGGATCCCGGCTGGCAATCACTGCCACGTCGGTCACGGGGGCGCCGGGGCGTTCGTAGACCATCTGCATGATGCGCGCGTGCGGCAGGATGGATTGTGTGGTTTTATCGGTCGGGATGGTGGTGCCCTTGAAACCCAGGATCTGTTCTGGCAGGGGCAGGGGCGGGGGGATGACGAACTTCCGGCCTCTGGCCAGGCTCATCGCACCGAAGTTGGCCAGAATACCCGCGACCAGCAACGCGATCAGAGCGTAATCTCTTCGGAAATGTGACTGCATTTTATCTCCTGCGCGATCAGGATCAGTACGGCAAAGCCTGCTGCCACGGTGATCAGGCCGCTGTAATCGTGAAACGTGTCAGCTGCGGTGGCACCGTAGAACTCGCCAACCACGCCGATCAGGGCCACCCGGACGGCGTTGACCGCCATCGCCACCGGGATGGTTAGCAGAACCAGAATGCCTTTTTTCCAGAGCGGCGCGTCCACCATGTAAAGATAGTAGAGGGATAGCACGAACAGGGGCAGCACAATGGTCAATCCGCTGCAGGGCGCGACGACATCCAGAGTATAGTTGTGCAGGAAGATGCGCGTGCCCCGGGTCATCACGTCACCGAGAGGGGTGAGTAGCAACGCGGCCCCCTTCACCGAGATGCCCTGTAGCGGAAAGGTGATCACGTTCAGGAACTCATGCGGCAGAGGCACCATGGCCAGCAGGAACCCCAGAGGGAACCAGAGTTTTTTCACAACTGGCCAGCCGTAGCGCGTCAACACCACTCCCCAGATAGTCAGGACGAAGCCGAACCCGGAGATGGTGAGCGCGTTGATCGTGGTGCCCAGCAGCAGACACCCGATCCCGAGCGCGGTCGGGATCAACCCTGCGTGCGCGGGTTGCACCGGCACACCGACCAGCCGGGAGCGCATCATCCAGACCAGCGCCAGCGCGGCCGGCAGGATCAGCAACCCGTAGGCCTGCGGGGCCTGCGGATCGCTCCAGAGCGCATACAGGGCGTGGAACATGGGCCCGAACAGAACCAGAAGGCACACCAGCACGATCCAGTCCGTCACAGAGAGGCGCGCCCAGAGAGGCTGTTCCTGAGAAGCCGGAGAGGGTTCTGTACTCCGGACAACGGCCTGTTCGCTCCCGGCAGATTCGGGCTCTGGAGCTGACAACGGAGAGAGTATTTCTGATCCCATACTGAAAAACTTCCTTCAGGGATGGCAGAGAACCGATACGTGACAGGACTTCACTCATGGTACCCTGCAACTGTGCCCGATGCAACTTCCGTGCCATCCAGCCTCATCCCTGTACCGGGATCCGGGTGCGGGCTGCTTCTCGCAGATGCGGCGTCCGGCACCCCGGACTGGACGCAGCAGGGTACAATGCTTCCGGCTCTACCGCTCCGGACGGAACACCGGCTCTCCGGGTCCCTTCCAACGGTTCACAGAGAGGACTGCAGACATGCACCTGACCACTCATGCTGGCATTGCATTCCTGTAAGTCGGGATACAGATGTATCCTTTGTATCCTTGGTAACCTTCTTACCTTCTGCGTGCCTTTCTGCAGGATCGCGCCGGATCTTCGGGCATCCCGCTACGGGCACCGGCCTTCGATGATGAACACGCTTGCCTACCGGGTGCGCGAGGCGCTCCGAAAAGATGCCCCTGTAGTGGGGGAAATGTGGCGTGAATTGATGCAGCTGCACGCAACTCTGGATCCACACTTCTGCGTATCAGATGCGGGCGAAGCGCTGTACAGGCGTCACACCGAGGAGATGATCCGTTCGCGCGATGGGAAGGTCCTGCTTGCAGAGACTGTAGATACAGGCCATCCCATCGGATTTCTTCTGGCGGAGATCCACGCACGCCCTCTGCTCCCCGAAGGTGGCGATTACGGGCTCATCTCTGATATCTTCGTGCGCGAGCGCTGGCGCCGACAGGGCGTAGGACGCGCTCTGTTCGAGGCGGCCATGCACTGGTTCCATGCACGTGCGGTGCGCTCGGTACAGCTCTACGTGTCCGAAGCGAACCCGGACGCTCTGGCGTTCTGGCATGCGGTCGGCATGCGCCCCTATCTCAGGGTCCTGCAGAAAGACCTCTCCACTCCAGAAGACGCTCTGTGAGGTTCGAATCCAGCGGGTGTGCAGGAGCGTGCCTCACACAGTCTGCAGGCAACGCACAACGCAGTTACGACGAGAAAGGAAGGTAAGGACATGTCTCGCAGAAACGCATTCACTTTGATTGAACTGCTGGTGGTGATCGCGATCATTGCCATTCTGGCCGCGATCCTTTTCCCCGTGTTTGCCCGGGCGCGTGAGGCAGCACGGAAGACTGCCTGTCTTTCCAACACCCGCCAGATCGCCACAGGGATCATGATGTATGTTCAGGACTACGATGAAACCTACCCGGCGGCCACCAACATCTCCCGGGCCTTCAACAACCAGTGGCCGCAACTGCGCACCGTCGTGCAGCCCTACGTCCGAAACGAAGCCATCTGGTTCTGCCCGTCGGAACCGCGCCCCAGCGTGTGGGAGCAGGACGGATTCAGCACAGGAGACCCGACATATCGCGGGGCCGGTACGTCCTACGCATACAAGTCGCGCCTGATCACCGACTGCCCGCCCAACACACCGGGTAACTGCCGTGGCAATCTCGCGGGAGTGCCTCAGGCCGCGATTGACGTCCCGGCGCAGATCTGGCTCTTCTGGGATGCGGACTCGTTCTACAGCCGGCACACCGACCTTTCGCGCACGGGATACTCCGGAACTCCCAACTGCCGGTGGGAGGGAGGCGTCAAGGGACAGATGGCCGCGTACGCGGACGGTCATGCCAAACTGACCATGAACATCCCGCGCCCGCAGTGGTATGAGAACATGGCGCTGGATGGCCGGAACTACATCCCCTTCGCAGGCTGTCCGTAGGTACCGCTATTCCCCGAGCACTTCTCGCGGGCAGGGAACGTATGCTCCCTGCCCGCACATGCATGGTATTCCTGATCCCCGGCTCCGAGGTATCATAACAGACAACACGCACATCCCGGAGAACCCGCTCTCGCGCAGGGCTCCGGGTTCCTGACTGCGTACCGCCCACGATTGGAAATCACACATGAGCTTTCACATCGCGGTTCTGGCCGGCGACGGCATCGGCCCGGAAATTGTCCACGCCACGGTGGAGGTGATGCGCGCCACCGCGGGTCGCTTCGGGATTGACCTGAGGTTTCAGGAGGCGTTGATCGGTGGCGCGGCCTACGACGCCACGGGGCACCCGCTCCCCGCAGAGACGCTGGCCCTGTGTCGCCAGAGCGACGCCGTGCTGCTGGGGGCGGTCGGTGGCCCGAAGTGGGATCAGGTGCAACCACCTTCCCTGCGCCCGGAAGCAGGAGCCCTGCTACCGCTACGCAAGGAGCTGGGCCTGTTCGCCAACCTGCGACCAGCAAGGCTCTTCCCGACGCTATCGAGCGCCTCCTCTCTGCGCCTGGATCTGATCGAAGGTGGTCTGGACATTCTGGTTGTGCGGGAGCTTACCGGAGGTATCTACTTCGGTCAACCAAAAGGACGAAGTCCAGACGGTCAAAGTGCTGTGGACACCTGTGTGTACACCCGGGCAGAAATCGAGAGAATTGCACGCGTAGGATTTGAGGCCGCACGCCAGCGCAACAGGCGTCTCTGCTCTGTGGACAAGGCAAACGTACTGGAGACCTCCCGTCTCTGGCGCGAGGTCGTTACAGAGGTAGCACAGTCCTACCCGGATGTGGAGCTGTCGCACATGCTGGTAGACAACTGCGCCATGCAGCTGGTGCGCAACCCCCGACAGTTCGACGTGATTCTGACCGAGAATATGTTCGGAGACATTCTGAGCGATGAGGCGGCCATGTTGACCGGCAGTCTGGGCATGCTCCCCTCGGCCAGTCTGGGAACCGCGCGCAGCACCAACGAGCGAACTACATTCGGACTGTACGAGCCCGTACACGGGTCCGCGCCAGACATTGCCGGTCAGGGAATTGCCAACCCGATCGCTACCATTCTGTCGGCCGCGCTGCTGTTTCGCTATTCCCTCGGGCAGGCGCAGGCAGCAGAGGCCATTGAGACGGCAGTGGCGCGCGTGCTGGAAGCAGGGTATCGTACTGCAGATATCGCCGCACCGGGGGAGCCGGCAATTGGCACACAGGATATGACCCGGGCGGTCCTGGAACGGCTCCTGTGATCTGCTGCCGACCCGGCACGCCATCTGTTGTACGAAAGGAACCGCGCATTGCGACTGGAAGACCGGGGAAAAAACCTGTGGGCGACCTTCACGGCGGACATGCAACGTTATGCGGGCAAGAACGTCCGCCCATGGTCTCTGGCGTTCATCAAACGGTTGATTCGGGAGAGCTACGTGCACCCGGGCCTGAAGGCTGTGATCGTTTATCGCTACGGTCAGTGGGTGCTGTATTGCTGCAAGGTGCCCGTGATCCGGCAGCTGTGTAATCTGCTCTACTACGTGCTGTTTGGCTATGTCCGTACCTGGCTGCAGATTGAGTTGCCTCGCTCGACTGCGATCGATGCGGGGTTGCGGATCGATCACCATGGAAGCATCCTCGTGAACGCACAGGTCATTGCAGGAAAGGATCTGACGATCACCCATGGCGTTGTGATCGGTCAGACCGATACTGGTGTACCCCGTCTGGGCGATGGCGTATCCATCGGTGTTGGCGCGATTGTGATTGGCGGGATCACACTGGGTAATAACGTGCAGGTAGGTGCTGGCGCTGTGGTCACCAAATCGTTCCCGGACAATGCGGTGGTAGCGGGTGTGCCAGCACGACTGTTGCGCTTCCGCAACACCGAGAACACCTCCGTGCCTCCTCCGCAGAGTACGGAGCCTCCGACCGACATTCCCTCCCCTCTCCCGGCAGGAACGGCAGGAAACGCGTAGGCGCACGGGGAATTGACGGGCACGGACGTTCTGCAGTTTCTGCCCGGCAGGGCAGAGACGTTTCCTCGGAGAGCCCGCCATGCTTGCGCACGTACAGTCCAGCGCCGTTCTGGGGATTGATGCTTACCGCATCACCGTGGAGGTTGACGTCAGTAACGGCGTACCAACCTTCGCCATCGTCGGGTTACCGGACGCGGCGGTCAACGAGAGCCGGGAGCGCGTGCGTGCCGCCATTCGCAACAGCGGGTTTCTGTTCCCCGCGGATAAACGCGTGACCGTGAATCTGGCACCCGCTGATACGCGCAAGGCTGGCCCCAGTTTCGACCTGCCGATTGCGGTGGGCCTGTTGCTCGCAACGGCCCAGCTCCCGGACATCGCCACGGAAGACGCTCTGATCATCGGGGAGCTCTCTCTGGACGGTAGCGTGCGCCCGGTGACCGGTGCCCTGCCTATCGCTATCGGAGCGCAACAACGGGGACAACGTCGCCTGTTTCTGCCTGCAGTCAATGCGCGTGAGGCCGCCGTTGTTTCTGGACTGGAGGTGTATCCGGTCAGCACGCTGGCCGAGATCGTTCGCGCGTTGAGCGTACCGGGAGCGACCGCGCCAGTGCCATACGACCCCTCCCTGCTGGATCCATCGGCGCCCACATTCACCCATGATTTCGGAGACGTTAAAGGCCACGCTTCGGTGAAGCGCGCACTGGAGGTCGCTGCGGCCGGAGGACACAACATCCTGCTGATCGGTCCGCCCGGCTCCGGAAAGACCATGATGGCGCGGCGCCTGCCCTCCATTCTGCCTCCTATGTCGGTTGCCGAGGCTCTGGAGGCCACCAAGCTCTACAGTGTTGCCGGTGAGCTGACGGCGGAGCGCGCGTTGATCACCACACGTCCCTTCCGGAGCCCGCACCATACGGTGTCGACTGCGGCGCTCGTCGGGGGTGGATCGGTGCCCAGACCGGGGGAGGTCAGTCTTGCGCACCATGGGGTGCTGTTTCTGGATGAGTTGCCCGAGTTCTCGCGTGATGCGCTGGAAGTGTTGCGACAACCACTGGAGGACGGAGTCGTCAACATCTCCCGGGTCTCCGCCTCTTACACCTACCCGGCGGATTTCTGCCTTGTAGCCGCCATGAACCCCTGCCCCTGTGGCTACTTCGGCGACGTCTACCGGCAGTGCGTCTGCCCTCCGAGCGCTGTGCAAAAATACCTCAAGCGCATCTCCGGGCCTCTGCTCGACCGGATTGACCTGCACGTTGAAGTGCCGCGCCTCTCCGAAGAAGAACTGCTCCGCACACAGCCGGGTGAGCCTTCATCGGTGATCCGGGAGCGGGTGTGCCGGGCCCGGGCGCGTCAGACGGAACGCTTCGCCCGTCCCGCGTCTGCATCCGGGGCTTCTGCAAGCGAGCCGACACCTCCCCGACGCCTGTTCTGCAACGCGCAGATGGGCCCGAAAGAGATCCGCACTTACTGCGCTCCTGACGACAACGTGAAGGCACTGCTCCGCGCAGCCATCCAGCAGCTGGGGCTCTCCGCCCGGGCCTATGATCGCCTGCTCAAAGTAGCACGCACCATTGCCGACCTGGCCGACAGTGATACGATCCATCCTGCGCACGTGGCCGAGGCCATTCAGTATCGTAGTCTGGATCGGAAGTTCTGGGGGAGCTAGCGCGCTACGCCGGGATCCCGGGGTTCAGAGCAGGCCTTTGCGCTTGCGCAGCACCCACTCCAGCGACAGCGGAACGATGAACAGGATCAGCAGGAGGGGGGTGTCCCACAGCTCGATCTCCTGCTCACTGCGGATCTGCAACGGTCGATTCGACAGCGCCCGCATCCAGTCGGCTATCCGGTCCGGCGTGTAGTAGTTCCCTCCGCCTGCAGCCGCAATGCGCTGGAGCATCGCTTCATCCAGTTCGGGCTTCTGGCTCTCCAGAGCCAGACTTTCCACCACAAAAGCGGCTGTTGCTCTGGCAGAGGGGTTGGCCGGAGAGATGACTGTCACCTCGTATCGCCCTACGCGGTCGGGTTGCACCTCGGCAGTGAACAGCCCGGGGGTTCCCGGAGTTCCCTGCAACGTCACGGTCTGTGTGGCGCCGTTCTCATGCCGCAGGATTGCTGTGGCTTTTTCCGCCTTGATGGGGCGATAGAACGCATTGAGCAATCGTGCGCTCAACGTCACTCTTTCGCCCAGTCGATAATTGGTGCGATCAGCGTTCAACTGCACGTACCGGCTGTTGCCCGGGATCTCCCGTGGCGTCAGGGTGCGCAGGACCTGTCCCCAGTAACGGTAGAAATGCCGGTCGCCTACGCGCCATCGCCATAACCACGTGCTGTCGACCAGCTGGATGAAGCTGCGCCCGGCCCCGAATGGTTGCGTGGCCACCAGAGGATAAGGCCCTTCCGCGTTTCGCCGGGTCGGGTGTACGGCCAGTACGGTCGCTCCCGGTCTGGCACGCTGCACCCCTGCAGCCCAGAACATTCCCTGCAGAGTAGCCCAGACACGCCGGTTCTGCTCCGGGTCGTCCTCCAGCTGCAGGATGACGCTGCGCTGGCCCTCCGGGGTCAGTTGCCAACGGAACGGTTCCTCGGTGAGAATGGGATCGGGTGAGGGGCCGAATACCACCGGCAACACCGCTTCCAGGGGTGTTCCTGCGTACTCATGCGGCATGTGCCGCTCACCCGCGATCACCAGCAGACTGGCCCCACGATCCTCCACGAACCGGCGGAGTGCCTCCAGCTGGCTATCTGTGAACGCGGAGCGTGGCACATCGCCCAGTATCACGATGTCAAAGTCAAAGAGCGCTTTCTCATCCCGGGGAAACTCACGGACCCGGAGGTTGCCCTCGTCCGGGTCATCGGCCGATAGCAGCAGGCAGGCAAATTCCAGACTGGTGTCGCGCAGGATCGCATTCTTCAGGTAGCGATACTCGTAACGGGGTTCTTCCTCTACGTAGAGCACCCGGAGTTTCTTGCTGACCGCAGTCTGCACGAAAGACCGTTTGTTGTTGGCCCGTGTGACCTCATCCGGCAACGGGCTGACGGTAACCGTATAGGTGAAACGCCCGGCCTCCCGGGGCACATAGGTGAAACGTACTTCCTGTTTTCGCTCGTCCCGGCCCAGACGTACGGTCTCACGTCCGAGAACCTCCGTGCCCCGCTGCAGGATCACCGTGACAGTTTTGCCCGCATACCCGCGATGCGACAGGGCCGCAAAGACATTCACTGTGTTGTTGACCCGGACCACATCGTCTGCCAGCACACTGAGCAGAGACAGATCCTTCGTTTTCGTCGGGTCACCCAGCCCCAGCGTGCTGACCGGGATCCCGGCCTGCTTTGCCATCTCCGCTACTGCCAGCGGGTCTTCCCCGAGATTGTTACCCCCATCACTGAGAATGAGTGCTCCGGCAACCGGTTGCCCCGAAAGATCCTCCAGTGCCCGACGCAGTGCCGTTCCAATCTGCGTGGAGTCGCTCTTGCCGGGTTCCCGCTGCAGGGAAAAGCGATACGATGTGCGGGACTCCGCCGTGTCTGGCAGCGGAACGGTCTGCGCATCGCTGGCAAACCCGTACACGCGCACGGCGTAGCGTTTCGAGAGCTCCTGCAGCACCTGCGCCCGGTTGAGCAGGGCGTTGGCGCGCGTCAGGCGTGTAGCCTGTCCGACTGTGGCCGGGCTCATTCCGGTTGCGCGCGCCTCGCGTTGCGCACGCACAGCAGGGAGACGGGGATCCGTCCGCGCCATACTGTCCGACGTGTCTACCAGCAACACAACCGCAGGCCGCACGGTATCGGTCTGTTGCAGGCGCAGCGACGGTTGCAGCAACATCACGCCCAGCGCGGTCAGAGCCAGCAGTCGCAACAGCAGCATTGGCCCTTTGGACCACCATGAGGGCCGCGTGCCATCACGCCAGTACTGGAAGGCGAACCAGAAGACTGCCAGGGCCAATACGATCAGAAGTGCGCCCAGCGTCTCCCGTGCCACGAACACGGGTTGCATCTGCTCCACGCGTTTCCAGAGACCTGGAGGCAGGCCCAGTAACCATTCCCACAGCGATAACTTCACAGCAGCAGGCACAACCATCCTGTCTCCAGCTTCACGTGTCCCGATATTGCTTGATGCAGCAGAAGCCCCCGGGCTCAGTTCTACGCACCGAACATGCAGTCCTTCCGGCTCCAGAGCTCCTCACTGTAATTCGATTTTCCTTGGGGTACCATGAAGCAACCGGATACTCTACTTTCTGTCACGCCAGAAAGTGCGGACCATGGAACCAGCGGAAACTGTTATCGACAGCGTATCTCTCTACACCGGCAGGGTCGTCCATCTCCGCGTGGACACTGTACGGCTACCCGATGGGCGAGACGCACAACGGGAAATCGTGGTGCACCGCGGCGCGACCTGTATCGTGCCGGTGCAATCGGACGGCACTGTCCTGCTGGTCCGGCAGTTCCGTCTGGCCGCTGGCAGGGCGCTGCTGGAGATACCTGCCGGCACTCTGGAGCCAGGCGAGGATCCTCTTGCGTGCGCTCAACGCGAACTGCAGGAGGAGACGGGCTACCGGGCGGGCCGCATGCAACCGCTCTTCCAGGCCTACCTGGCGCCCGGCTACTCCACAGAGCTGATACATGCTTTTCTGGCTACGGAATTGACACCTGTCGCATCCCGGGCAGATCCCGACGAGATCCTGCAACTGGTCCCGATTTCTCTCGATCGAATCGCGGAATCGATCCGCGATGGCGTATTACAGGATGCCAAGTCGATTGCGGCGCTCCTGATGGCACAACGCGTACTGCAGCCATCGGTGTGACAGACCCCGCATTTTTGTCTCTTGCGAAACCGGACCTTTCATGTTATAATTCCCCGAACCTCAACCATCCTGCGGGGCCATCACCCTGCATGATAAGCTCACTCATCACCAGTCAGGAGAAACTATGTTCACTAGAAGCAAACGCGGCTTCACACTGATCGAGCTCCTCGTCGTCATTGCGATCATCGCCATTCTGGCGGCAATCCTGTTCCCGGTGTTTGCGCAGGCACGGGAGAAAGCGCGACAGGCCTCCTGTATGAGCAACACCAAGCAGCTCGCCACAGCGGTCATGATGTACACGCAGGATTATGACGAGACGTACGCGATGAGTCTTTACTTTATTCCACCGAACATCTGGTTCAGTTTCTACGAGGCTCACGCGCCTTACATCAAGAACATCCAGATATTTCAGTGCCCCTCCCGGCCTGATGAGATCGATTGGCCCCGTATGATACAGGTCATCACCTCCGGTGCCCTCACCACGCAGGGCGGGATCCGTTTTGTGTCCTACAACGGCAATTATGCCCTGTTCGAGGACGGTAACTGGGGGCAGCCCCTCGGCCGCAACACCGCGGTGGCACCGATCACTATGGCGGAGCTTCCCTTCGTTGCGGAGACCACAGCGTTCTTCGACGGGTGGCTGGATGTGCGGTTCAACAGCCCCATTGCACCCCGGCACAACGAGCAGGTGAACGCTGCCTACGCCGATGGCCATGCCAAAAACGTGATGGCTCGCCGGAACCCGAACCCGGTGGCTCCTCTGGACCCAATCAAGCAGCGCCGTACGGACGAGTGGATCGTTGCGGCAGGTCCCTACGCAGGCAACCCGCAGCTCTGGGGGATCGTGCGTGATCCCAACTGCAACTACCTGCGCAACGATTGCCAGCGTCCCGGTTCCTTGCGCTAGCTACTTTCTGGCATGCAATCCGCCGGCGTTCTGCAGAACGCCGGCGGATTCACTTCTGATGCTCCGGAGTAAGCCGATTTTCCCATCTGTGATCGGGCTCCGGTGCCCGGGGCAATTTACGTACCGGTGGTGTGATGATCGGTCCAGCCCTCAACTCCCGGATCATCTTCTCCCCGGGAGGCAGAGCACTGCACTCCGGATCTCCGGGAGGCAGAGGCTCCAGCAGGTCCAGTCAAGGGAATTTGCCCCCCTGACGCAGGTACTCCCGAATCCGCGTCTCGATTTCTTCCACGCGCCGGGCCAGCGCGTCTCGCTCCTCCTGCACACGTTCCAGCTTGGCCAGCAGATCCAGGATCACTTCCACCCCTGCCAGATTCACGCCCATATCCTGTGTCAGGCGGCGAATCTGCCGCAACCGTTGCACGTCCGCTTCGGAGTAGAGACGGTTCTTGTTGCGCCGATACGGCTTGATGAGCCCCAGTTTCTCGTAGAGCCGGATGGTCTGCGCGTGCATCTTGGTCAGGTTCACGACCACGCCGATCATGTAGACCGGTTCCGTGCTGTCATGCGTTGCCATCGCGTGCCTCACCTCACTTTGTGCTACGGATAGTGTCGTTGCGCAGGCGTGCCAGCTCCTGCAACAGTTGCCGCTCCCGCTCCGAAAGGTCGCGCGGGACGGTGATCCTGACACGCGCAAAGGCATCTCCGGCCGGCCGGCCCTGCAGGGCGGGCATTCCCTGACCGCTCAGGCGTAGCTTCTGCCCCGTCTGTATCCCCGGTGGAACGATCAACTGGCGCTTCTGCCCGTCCAGCGTTTCCACAGTGACCTCTCCCCCCAGCGCCGCGATGGTGTAGGGAACGGCCACGTCAAACAACAGGTTCTGGCCGTCGCGCTCGAACTTGGGGTGTGGCAGCACGCGCACCTGAATATACAGATCGCCACGACGCCCCCGGGCGTCCGCAGCCCCCTGACCGGAGAGCTTCAACCGCAGGCCATCCCATGCACCGGGAGGTATGGTAACCTGCCCGCTGCGCTGTGCCGGGACACGGCCCGTACCCCGACAGCGCGGGCAGACTCCTGCGCCCAGATCGAATTGTCCCCGGCTGTTGCGCCGTTGCCCCATGCCCTGGCAGTCCGGGCAGACGTCCTCCACAGTCACATGGATGCTCCGGGTCACGCCACGGTAGGCCTCTTCCAGTGTGATATCGATCCCGAAGACGATGTCCTCCGCGGGTGCCTCCGAGCGCTGTCGGAACTCGGCAAATGGGTCTGCAACCCGACCGGAACGCCCTCGCCCTCCGCTAAAGAACTGCCCCAGAAAATCTTCGAAGTTGATCCCACCGAAATCAAACGGGATGTCCGATGTCGTGTACTGCGTGCCCGGTCGAGGCCCGGCTCCGGCACCGAACGGCATTTGCTGCCACATCTCGCCGTACTGGTCGTACTTCTTGCGCTTCTCCTCATCGGAGAGCACATCGTAGGCCTCCTGGATTAGCTTGAACTGCTCCTCTGCTTTCTTATCGCCCGGGTTCAGGTCCGGGTGATACTTCCGGGCCAGCCTGCGGTGCGCCTTCTTGATCTCTTCTGCTGTAGCAGTTCTGGGCACGCCCAGTATCTGGTAGTAGTCCTTGCCGTTCACGCGACATCACCCCCGATCGACACAGGGCATTTCGAGCGGATCCGGCGCTCCTGCGTGCGGGTGCGTGTCA
>JANWZQ010000202.1 GCA_025054835.1 Chthonomonadaceae bacterium | reverse complement strand
GTAGGCTGTATCCAGCGCAAACAACAGGGCCGCTCCCGGCGCAACGATGGAAGCCAGATCCCAGTCCAGTGTGCCGTCCGGGCGCCGGCGTCGCTCGAACCGGTAAGCATCACCCTCCAGAAAGAGCGTGTCCAGCGTGCGGATCTCCCTGCCGATGCGCTGGATTGCTGGCCATGTGTCGGGGAAGGCCATCAAGGACTTCAGGCTCAGATTAAACCAGTAGAGCGAGGTGATACGGGTAGAGAGCGCATGCAGGGCCTGTGCACGCAGCTCGTCCGGAGTCGGGGTGCGGCGCTTCCGACCGTCCCTGTCGTCATCTGTCCACCCGTGGTGCGGGCCCTGAGACCAGTAGGCACATGGCATGGGGCGGTTCAGCTCGCGCAGAGAGCGGCACAGGTCGCCGATGGTCTCCAGCGGGGCACCCCATCGGATCCGGCGTCCATTCCATCGGTCATACAGTGCCCAGACATCAGCAGCAGGGGCTACTACCCGGTAGGCATCGTAGTGCGGGTAGTCCGAGAGGCCGGCGTACCATCGCCAGATACGCTCCTCGCTGTGCGTCACGGTGGTGGGCAGGCGGCTCGCGCGATAGGGCAGCAGGGCGTCAAATACTTCCTGTGGCGGCACGGGCCGGCCGCCTCCGTACTGTGGCTCGCCGAGGAACTCCACAGCGTGGATCCGGGGCAACCAGACATCGGTATCGAAGGTGGTGATCGGGACGAGCCTGTGGAACAGCTTCAGCGGAAGCCGGTTGTAGAGTGCAGGGTTATCGGTGTACCCCGGCGTCATGCCGATATGCGCCGTGTTCACATGCAGGTGAGCCAGCAGGTGCAGGAAGGCCTCATGCCGGACGTGATCGCCAACCCAGCCGCCACTGATGTCGAAGACCTCTCGCTTAATCCGTTGATGTGCCCGAAGCACTCCTGCTGACGTGGTGATCTCCACGACGGCATAGGTGAGAGGTAAGCTGCCAGTATGCAGTCTGATATACCCGCGATCGCCCGCAGGGATCGTCACGGCTACGGGCATCGGCTCTTGCGGCCAGAGCGTGTGCCATGTCTGTGTATCGCGCGGCAGATACAGGCGCACTGCCGAGACAGTGATGGGGCGACGTGTCTGGTTAACCAGATGTGCAATGAGCGTGTCCGGCTCTACCGCGTCACTGCTGGACAGGAACGTGAGAGCTGAGATCCAGCATCGAGGCGCGTCGATCGCAATCGTCTGGCGGGGCAACCCTTCCGCTTCCAGAGTGAAGCGCCGACCCGTGCCCCACGCGGAAGACTTACCGTTGAACGTCCACACCGTCAGGGCGCCTTTCGGGACTCTGACCGCGGTATACAGATCGTGCCATGCCCACTCCTCGCTCTGCAGCAACTCGGAAGGCGTTTTGCCATCGAAGCGCAGGGGCATTGCCGGGCCCTGCACGAACAGCTGCACGCGAGCCGCAAGACGACTGTCGCGGGGCGGGGAATAGCGCAGGGTAGGCGCAACGACGTGCGGCGTAACGGTGACACCAACGATCTGTGCAGTCCGTGCCACGGTCATAGAAAGCGCCATGATGAGGAATAGAACGGGCAGGTAGATCAGGATGGCGAAAAAGCGCATGGAACCGTGCACCTCCAGCATGTAACCTGCGAGACACAGGGTAACCATTCGCGTACGTGCCGGGGAATTCCTGTTGAGCTCCCGGTATGCCTGCGGCTCTGCGGAGCAATGCACCACGCTTCTGCCTGTCATAACTGCGACGCCGGGCAGGATTGTGGGAGACGGGTCACGAAATCACACGCCGTTCACCTCATTGGAGTCAGGAGTGAAGGTTCATGCGTGTGATCTGTGTGTTCTTCTGGCTGTTCGTCCTGTGCGTTCCGATCGGGGTGCTGGCCGGGCAGGCGTTTACCCTGCAGGCAGGCGCCTTTCCCCAGCGCATGGCGGACCGCTACACGACCGCGCACGGTCTGCCGGGCAAGCGCGTCACGGCCATCAAGGTAGATGGGGACGCTGTCTTCGTGGAGACGGAAGGGGGACAGGCTGTTTTCGAGAACGGCCGCTGGCAACGTCTGGAGGCGAGCCGCAAGGTGGATTTCGCTGCTATGCGCTTGCCAGAACCGCCCCCGGGCAAGCGTGTGCTCTCTGTGGCTCAGGGTCCGGATAAACGGATCTGGGTGGTCACGGACGCCGGCGCTTTTCGGAGAGAAGGGGGAAAGTACGTGCCGGTGACCAAACCAACGTCCTACCTGACACGGCAACCTCCGGTGAATGTGGACGCAGAGTTCACCTGTGTGGCGGTGGATCGTATGGGACACGTCTGGTTCGGCACAGACTCCGGGCTTGCTGCCACGGATGGTAAGAACTGGTGGAATGTGATTGACGGCAGCCGTGGACTGCCCTACGAGGAGGTTACCTGTCTGACATTTGGCAGGGACGGCGAGTTCTGGGTGGGGACTACACAGGGGGTGTGTCGCTACACCGCTTCCGGGCGATGGCAATACTACTGGGGACCTCGCTACCTGCCGGGCAACCATGTGCATGCTATCGCACTGGATCGAGAGGGCGCGGCCTGGGTAGCTACCGATGGGGGCGTGGCGCGCCTGTACGATAAGACCATGACGCTGGCTCAGAAGGCCGCACACTACGAAGAGATCACGCGCAAGCGGCACAATCGCTACGGATTTGTCACCGGATGTCTGCTAAAGAAGCCGGGCGACCCGGAGGCCGGCGTTATCCACGAAGCCAGCGATAACGACGGACTGTGGACAGCTGTTTATGTGGCCGCGCAATCATTTCGCTATGCGACCACAAAAGACTCTGAGGCCCGTGCTTCCGCGCGTAAATCCATGTGGGCCATGCTCGACCTGGTGCGCTACACCGGTATTCCCGGCTTTCCCGCGCGGGCTATCATCCGGAAGAACGAGAAAGACGTCACCGGATATGATCCGGAGGAAACGGTGCGCGTGCGTGGTGAGACGGATAAAATCTGGTTTACCTCGCCTGTGGACCCGGAAGTGCTCTGCAAGGGGGATACCTCCTCGGATGAGATGGATGGGCACTACTTCGCCTGGTATGTGTATCATGAGCTGGTGGCGGATGCAGCAGAGAAGGCCGAAATCGCCCGGGTCGTGCGTGCCTGTACCGATCATATCCTGCGCAATGATCTCACACTGGTCGGGCATACCGGGCGCAAAACGCGCTGGGGGGTCTGGCACCCGCGGTTCATAAACGACGACCCGACATGGTGGGAGGAGCGCGGGCTCAACGCCCTGGAGATCCTCTGCTTCCTGAAGGTGGCAGAACACATCTGTCAGGAGCCTCGGTACGGGGCCAGATATCGAGAGCTCATCGAAAAACACCACTATTTGCTGAACACGGTGGATCAGAAAGTCACCCAGCTGGGGTGGCACCTGGTCAACCATTCGGATGACCAGATGGCCTTCATGATGTACTACTGCCTGCTTCAACTGGAAAAAGATCCGGACATTCGCCGGGTGTTACTGCAAAGCCTGGAGCGGAGCTGGAAGATCGAGCGCCCGGAGGCCAGCCCGTTCTTCAACTTCGTGTACGGGGCACTTACTGGCAATCCGTGCGATGCCGAGGCAGCGGTCTTTGCCCTGCAGGACTGGCCATGGGAACTGATTGAATGGCAGATGCGTGGCACGCATCGCTCGGACGTTACCCTGTTGCATGCGCCTCTTGGCGGGCGGGTGCGCGTGCAGACCGCGGTGGCCCTCCCCCCGTCTGAACGCCGCCTGATGCGGTGGAACGGCAATCCCTATCAACCTGATGGAGGAACCCCGAACGGTGAGAGCGAGGAAGATGGTTCTGCATGGCTGATGCCCTACTGGATGGGGCGTTACCACCGCCTGTTCACGGAGAGGTAGGCGTCCGGTCCGGGAACAGGGCGCGCGCGTTGCCCCGCATCAGAAGCTCGATCACTCCGGGTAACTCCTCGCGGGGCAACCACCCTTCTTCCACCAACTCCGTCAACGCCTGTGTCAGACCCATGCGGGCGATCTCTGCGTGTCCGCATACAGGCTCCACGGTCAGATAGTCTCCACCGAAAGTGAGTAGCTTGCTGGCGGGCACGGCAGTCAGGAACTCCTTGACGAAGCGCACGCAGGCCGTCGGATTGATGATCCATGCCCAGCACAGGTCAATCGTAACGTTGGGATAGTGCTTGGCGAGGGCAATGAACTCATCCTGATAGGGGTAGCCGATATGCATCAGCACAAAGCGGGTGTCTGGAAAGTCGCGCAGGAGAGGGCAGAGATCGCTCGCGTTCTGCCGCACTCGCTCCAGAGGCATGTGGGCGATGCCCGCGTAGTAGCCGGTGTGGAGCTTGACCGGCAATCCGTACTCGGTGGCCTTCTGGATGCAGTAACGCATCAGGAAATCCTGCAACCGCTTGCTCTCTACCGGGGAGAGCGCTTCCCCCCGGGCCAGACGGGCAAAGAGGACTTCGGCCTCACTCCGCGCGACAGGAGTATAGTCGAGCCGGCGGTTGTACGCACTCTGGTTCTTGGTGGCGACAGCACGGGGGCCGTATCGTTCAAAGTGCCAGTCGATAACCTGCAACCACCCTTCCAGCGTGTCCGCGTTCTGGCCAGACTGTCGCTCCACTTCGTCGCGATCGAGGCCACTGCTGAGAGCGACTGTACTCAGGTCCTGGCGTAACAGGTCGGGCTGTTCGGTCTCCATGAAGATACGCTCCAGCGAGTTGACCTGGCAGTGTTCGACGCAGGCTTTCTGACGCAGAACCTGTGCGTAGAAGCCGGGGCATATCAGAGCGCGATACTTCTCCGCAATGCGGGGCAGGCTTGCTGCCGTCAGATCTTCCTCGCTGTAGAGGAGGCGCAGTGTGTGGCGTACGGCCTGTCCGTAGCCAGTGTGCCGGACGCGTTGCCACCATGGTTCCAGCAGATGGTACTTCTCCTCCGATGGCGTGTCCGGGGCGAAAAGCCGTTTGCGGTCTTCTGCTGGCATGCCTGCGCTGAGCAGATCATCGCCCGTGTAATGGTAGAACAGCAGGCTCCAGTCATCGCAGGGGAACAGAGCCGGATGCAGCACCCCATGGACGCGGCGGCTCTCTTCCACAAGGTGTTCGTGTGTGTCGATGAACGGGGTCTGTGCGACCAGATCGCGGATGCTGTGGCGTAGCGTCATCTGTGCGAGCGGTGCCTCCCTGTCCTGAACGGTACGTACGGGAGGTTCGGCATGTATCCGGAGGAAATCCTGCAAAACATGGCGGCGCTGCTGTTGCAGGAGCAGGACGCAGGGCAGGGGAAATCCCTCTGTCCGGCGAAAACAACCCCGGTTTCGCAGACGTGTGAGAGGTGTGACCATGCGGTTGGAAGGGAAGGTTGCTCTGATTACCGGGGCAGGAGCAGGGATCGGTCGGGCGACGGCAGAGCGATTTGCGCGCGAGGGAGCGCGGGTTGTGGTAGTCGATCGCGACGAGCATACCGGTAAAGAAACGGTCGAGCGGATCATGCAGGCAGGAGGCGTAGCCATCTTTGTGCATGCGGACGTATCGCAACCGGATGCGGTACGCGCCATGTTCCGGGTGGCAGTGGAGCGTTTCGGGCGGCTGGATATCGTGTTCAACAATGCGGGAACCGTCGCGCAGGGGCGGGTAGAGGATACCTCCGAGGAAGAATGGGAGTATCAGGTCGCGACCACGTTAACCAGCGTGTTTCTCGGTTGTAAGTATGCTGTTCCTATCCTGCGTGAGCAGGGAGGGGGAGTGATTATCAACATGGCCTCGGTCGCCGGGATCATGGGCGTGGTCAATCGTGCGGCGTACTCGGCAGCAAAAGGGGGAGTGGTTGCGCTGACCCGGGCGGTCGCCCTGGACCATGCGCGCGAGGGCATCCGGGTCAATTGCATCTCTCCGGCTACCATCGAGACGCCCTCGTTGCTGGAGCGCATCCAGTCGGCCCCGGACCCTGTGGCGGCGCGCCGGGCCTTTGAGGCCCGGCAACCGATCGGGCGCATTGGACAGCCCGAGGACGTAGCTGCTGCCGCGCTCTATCTGGCCTCCGATGAAGCCGCGTTTGTCACCGGGACCAATCTGATTGTAGACGGTGGCATGTCCGTGTGAGCGAGGTACAGGACGCATATGGATCACTCGTTAACCGAAAACATTGAACAAACCACGCTGGACAATGGCGTGCGTGTGGTGTCGGAGACCGTTCCCCACGTGCATTCGGCGGCCATCGGGATCTTCGTCGGAGTCGGCTCACGCGATGAACCGGAACCATTGCGGGGTGTGTCGCACTTCATCGAGCACATGCTCTTCAAGGGAACGCCCCGGCGTAACGCCCGTCAGATCGCAGATGAGATCGAGTCGCGGGGTGGGCAACTGAACGCTTACACGACCAAAGAGATGACCTGCTATGAGGCGCGAGTTCTGTCCGAGGACGTCGCCCTGGCGATGGACGTGCTGACCGACATGTTTCGCAACTCCCTGTTCGATCCGGAGGAGATGGAACGAGAGAAGCGCGTGGTGCTGGAAGAAATCAAGATGTATGAGGACACGCCGGAAGAGTTGATCCACGACGTGTTTGAGGCAACGCTGTTTGCCCGGCACCCGCTGGGGCGGCCCGTTATTGGCACCGAGGAGACCGTGGCGCACTTGCAACACGAGGATGTGTTGCACTACTGGCGGACGCAGTATCTGCCCGGCCGGGTCGTGGTGGCTGCGGCAGGGAATCTCACGCATCGGCAACTGGTACAACTGACCAGTGATATGCTGGGGGACATGCCGGCCCTGTCGGGTAAGCGGGACCTGCGCCGGCCCCGGCCCTCTGGCAGGAGCCGTCAGATGCGCCGTCGTGAGACGGAGCAGGTGCATTTCTGCATGGGTACGAGCGCGTACAGCAAGCAGGATCGGGAACGCTACGCGCTCTCCATTCTCAGCAATGTGCTCGGGGGCAACATGAGCTCGCGCCTGTTTCAGGAGGTACGGGAGAAGCGCGGGCTCGTGTACAACATCGCCTCGTATGGTCGTACCTATCAGGACGGCGGATTCTTCTGCGTGTTCGGCGGTACCAGCCTGGAGACCTACGATGAGGTGCTCCGGTTGATACGCGTGGAGTTCGATAAGATCCTGAACGAGGGGATCACGAATGACGAGCTTGTCAAGGCGCGAACGCAGGTACGTGGCGCGCTGGTGATCGGTCTGGAGAGCATGGCCTCACGGATGCACCGTTATGGGGAGACCCTGCTTGCGTTCGGTCGGATCATTCCGCTGGCCGAGGTGCTGGCCGAGTATGAGGCCGTGACGCATGAGCGTATCGCCCGGGTGGCCCG
This sequence comes from Chthonomonadaceae bacterium, assembly GCA_025054835.1. Taxonomy (GTDB): domain Bacteria; phylum Armatimonadota; class Chthonomonadetes; order Chthonomonadales; family Chthonomonadaceae; genus JANWZQ01. The sequence continues at coordinate 2,175 of JANWZQ010000202.1, read as the reverse complement.
GCAGGTACTGCATGACAACCCGATGACTCTCACGGCGATCGGGCCGTTCCCGGCGCGGCGCAGGGCGGCCTGATGCTGTCAACGCGCGCCAATCCTGCGGGATCCCGGGTGCGCAGGATGCGGCAATAACAGGAGGAGCAGTCAGGCTGTGGAAATCAGGGTAGCCGTGTGTGGCGCGGCTGGTAGGATGGGGCGTGAGGTCGTGCGTGCGATTCTCGACGCCCCGGACATGGAGCTGGTTGCGGCGATCGACAGGCAAGAGATAGACGAGGATGCGGGTATGCTGGCAGGCTCGTCTCGTTGCGGTGTGTGCATCGAGCCGGATCTGCGCGCGGCGCTGGCACGGACGCACCCGGACGTGATGGTAGACTTCACGGTGCCGGAGAGCGTCGACGAGAATCTGAAGCTTGCTCTGGAACAGGGGGTGCGCCTGGTAGTCGGTACGACAGGCCTGACCCCGGAGCAGATCGCAGAAGCAGCGGCGCTGTCTGAGCAACGGGGCATCGGGGGGATCATTGCGCCCAACTTTGCCATTGGTGCGGTACTGATGATGCAGTTCGCTGCGCAGGCGGCAAAGTACCTGCCAGACGTAGAGATCATTGAACTGCATCATGACCGGAAGCTGGACGCTCCCTCCGGAACCGCTCTGCTGACAGCACAGCGTGTTGCTGCGGCCCGCCGGGAAGCCGGGGTGGTTCCTGTGTCGCCGCCGGAGGGTGCTGTGCAGAAGGTCCCGGGAGCGCGTGGCGCGCAGGGTGATTTGACCGGGGGAGTGCCGGTGCACAGCGTGCGTCTGCCCGGTCTGGTAGCGCATCAGGAGGTGTTACTGGGCGGGTTGGGTCAGATGCTGACGATCCGGCATGACTCATTCGACCGTCGCTCCTTCATGCCCGGCGTGCTGCTGGCCATTCGCAGGGTGCGCACGCTGGATCGGCTGATTGTCGGCCTGGAGCATCTGCTCTGAATGATGGGCTCATCAGAACCGTTCCTGCACGATATCCTGCGACCCGGCCTGGATATCGTGTTTGTGGGTGCAGCACCGAGCCTGCATTCGGCGCGGATCGGGCACTGGTATGCCGGACCAACCAACAGGTTCTACTCATTGCTCTATCGCGCCGGGTTCACGCCACGCACCCTGCTACCAGAAGAGGATAGCACCCTGCCGGAGTACGGCATCGGGTTGACCTGCCTGTTTCCGTATCTCTGCAGCAGCGCCAACCATCTCCTGCCGGAGCCCGATGATGCGGTACGCGCCACTGTAACCGGGAAATTGATGCGCTATGCGCCCCGGATCATCTGCTATAACGGCAAGGATGTCTACCGCATGCATATCGGTCGGGAGTGCCCGGACTGGGGGGAACAACCCGGGATCATCGGTGTAGCGAAGGTGTTCGTGGTGCACAGCTCCAGCGCCCGCGCGGACCGCTGGGGTGCAGAGCGGCTGGCTCTGTACCGGGAGTTGCGCGCGCTCCGGGACGCTCTGCGGCAGGAAGACCAGCACGATAGTGCATGAAGGGGAGTAGCGCAGTATGTACTGCCAGCGTGTCACATTCCTGATGAGGGTTCTGGCGTGGGCGGCAGCATTGTGCCTCGCGTCTCCAGTGTGCGCTGTTACGGTGAAAAAGCCGCGCAGCCCGCTGGTGGTGTTCGTCTGCGGAGACCATGAATACAGTGGGGAACAGACCCTGCCCCGGATCGCGCAGGAGCTGGAGCGTCGCTACGGGATGCGTACGCGGGTGTTGACGTCCTTCCCGGACCAGAACGCCGAGGAGAACATTCCCGGACTGGAGGTTCTGAAAGAGGCCGATCTTGCCGTCTTCTACCTGCGATGGCGGCGACTACCGGCGGAACAGATAGCGCACATCGACGCCTATCTGCGCGCCGGGAAGCCCGTCATCGGATTTCGCACGAGCACGCACGCATTCCGCTATCCGCCGGGGCATCCGCTCGAGAAGTGGAACGCCTTCGGGCGCTTTGCACTGGCTGCGCCTCCGGGGTGGGGCAACGGGCATTTCCACTACGGGCATGCGTCCAGCACGGATGTGACTGTGATCCCGGAAGCTGCCAGACATCCCATTCTGACCGGGGTAGCGCACGCCTTCCACGTTCGCTCCTGGTTGTACCATGTACTTCCCGACTACCCGCTACCCGGGGCCACGCATCTACTGATGGGGC
>JANWZQ010000132.1 GCA_025054835.1 Chthonomonadaceae bacterium | reverse complement strand
GCCTGAGAACCGTCGCCGGCGTGCCGCAAGAGACAATCTCACGCCCCAGCGTGCCTATCGCCTGCCTATCTTGAAGGCGCTGGAGATCCTTGGAGGACGTGCCAGTGTACAGGCAGTCTTCGAAGAAGTACATAAGCTCATGCAAAACCAGCTCAAAACTGACGACTACAAGATGGTGCCGTCAGGCAAAGAAACCCGCTGGATGAACGCCATCCGCTGGGAAGGCTACCCGTTGCGTCAACAGGGCTATTTGCGTCCAGACCTACCGAAGGGCATCTGGGAGATCACCGACGCGGGGCGCGCGCTTTTGCGGCAACTCGAGCAGGAGTCCTCTACCGAGGTGCATGAGGTGAAAGAGACCTATACCGCAGAAGAGGATGATGAGGACCTGCTGTGGTTGCTGGAGGAAGAAACGTAACGGTATTTATAGTAGAATATTTCCATGCGTGACCCACATCCCCCCTATTTCACATCGGGAGAGAATTGCCTGTGATCACGCGTCTCGGAAGTGTCTTTATGGCACTGGCCGTTCTGATCCTGCCCGGACAGAACGTCCCGCAGAAAGTAACCGGTAACGGACAACCCGCACAGATCATTGAAACACAACCGAATCCGCCCCCTAACATTGTTATTCTGCAACGGATCCGTCCGGATGCCCCGGTCCGTCTGGGTGGGGTGTTCACCAGAGGCCTCGGGGATCATGAGGACCCGTTCGAGAACTCGGCGCAGAATCGCACCCTCCTGAGCCCCGGCAAGCAGCAGTGGTTGATCGACACGTGCGACGTGGTCGCGTTGAGCGCCAGCACTCTCTCCACGAACACGTTTCGAGAGATCGTGACGCGCAGTCCCCTCTTCACGCCCCTGCTCTACGTCTACGCCTCTACCCTCTACGAGCAGGACGACGTGCGGGGCAACGTAGGCGGGTGGAACCCGAAGATGGCCTCTCTGACTCTGCGCGACCGGAAAGGGCAGGAAGTGAAGCATCCGGAGACTGGAGGCCACTGGATGGACTTCGCCAGCACCGCATGGGCCCGGCACTGGCGCGATCAGGTGCTGCAACTGGTGACTCGCTATGGGGCGCAGGGCGTGGTGGCCGCGGAGCTACCCATCGGCAATACTTTCGTGGCCGACGGCCTCCAGAAGTACCGGAACCTGAGGGATCGCGGAGAGGCTACCGTGGCCTGGTTACGAGCGGCACGGGCCGAGGGGCGCTTCCTCATGGTGCCCTCCACACAGGGATTTGACGCGCTGGTCGGGCGGAGCACCCTGCCTGTGCCTCCCGCCAGCCAGCAACCAGAACTGATGGGGCGCTACTGGGATGAGTTCTTCCCCTACATCGATGGCGGATGGGCAGAGGGGTGGGTATGCCCGTACTGGCTGGGACGCCCGTTGCCAGAGAAGCTCTGGGAGATCCATCTGGAAGCCGCCGACCGGGCCGCACGCAACGGGCAGGTGTTCATCGCCTGTTACGCCTACCGTAACGCGCAGGAGCTGGAATACGGTCTGGCCAGCTACCTGCTGGTTGCCCATAAACAGGGACGCTTTGTCTTCCAGCCCATGCCACGGACCTACCGGAATCGCCCGGATGCCGGCTTCAGTCTGGCGGTGCTCCAGAAGGAGTACCGGAACTACCGGAACTACTTCGACGTCCCGCTCGGGCCTGCCATGCAGGAGCGGCACCTGATCCCGGCGGAGGGTGGTTTCGTCTGGCGACGTGCGTTCTACCGGGGGGCCGTGTACGTCAACAGCAGTGAGACGCGCACCATCACGCTCCGTCTGGGCGGTACCATGCGGCGCGTGAACGGGCAGCAGGTGCGCACGATCCGTCTTACCCCGCAGTCCGGGGTGATCCTGCTACACGACACGGCTCCCGCACAGGGGAAGTCCGTTCCCTCAGGCCAGCAGGATCAACCAGAGCACTCCACTGATCAGCAGGCTCAGACCGACCAGTAATACCGCCCAGAGCTTCCACCAGCGCAGCAGGAGCACCTGCAACAGCAGGAAACCGCCGATCAACACACCGGTCACGAACGTGTGGGGGAGGTGCGCATCGCCCCCGTGTTGCGAGAGCGCGCCTCCGAGCAGGAAGCTCATGACGACCACCAGAGTGCCGCAGGCCACTTTCTCAATCAGGCCGCTGTCGATTGCAGCGCAGATCAGCCACAGCATCACTCCCAGCAGCGCAGAGGCGATGGTTGATACCGGCAGGAGCGTTGCGGCTGTGGCGACGGAATGCCCTGCCCCCAGGGCTACCGTGCCGGTTGGCAAAAGAGACATCGCGAGCAATGGCAGATACCACCAGGCGATCTGCCGGAATGCAGGACGTGGCTTCAATACGATCAGGCGCACCGGGATCTCTATCACACCGGCCTTCGTTTCGATCCGGATGGTGTCACGAAACTCACCGGTCTCCCAGGCGCGTGCAGTGTGTGCTGTGAGTGTGAGCTTCTGACGCGGTCTGTGAAACGAAGTGGGATATACGGTCAACCATCCCGGGTGCGCATGCTGTACTCGCCCGTGCACCGGCCCTTCCACCCCCTGCACCTGCACCTGTACGCGCATCGAACGCAACTCTCCTTTGCGGACCGCGCCGAAGTCCACGCGCTCAGGGCGCACCTGGATCTGTACGGGCTCCTGCCGACGCGCGAAGAACCGGCGCAGGCCTCCCTCAAGAGGCCGCGCTTCAGGCGGAGATTCGGAGCGAACCACGGCCAGATCGGGAGCAGAGACCGACGGGACAACTTCCGCGACCACGACTCCCGGTCCGGAGGACGCGCGTTCGGCGTGCAGGGTCTGCGCTCCTCCAGCCCCCTGCACGCGATCCTCCACGGGCGCTGCCCGCCTCTGCCGCGCTGTCTCCTCACCACACTGAAGCGTCGGCTCCGCAACCTGCTCTCCTGCCAGCAAACGCATCAGATCCGCGCGAAACGCTTCTGCCGTCGGATAGCGGTCGCTCTTACGCCGCGCCAGTGCGCGATCCAGAACGGCCTGCAGTGCTGCATCCACGGTATCCAGATAGGCACTGAGCGGGGCAGGGAGCTCGTTCTCCACAGCACGCTTCCACGCAAAGGGGTCTTTGACACGGCTCACCTGGAAGGGGCGATGCAGCGTCAGCATCTCAAACAGCGTGACCCCCATCGCCCAGAGATCCGAACGATGATCGGAACGATCTTCCTCGGCAAAATCCTCCGGGGCCATGTAGGCGTACGTTCCGGCCCCCCCTGCATAGGCATTGGTCGCCAGGATCTCCGCCAGGCCGAAATCGGCCAGCTTCACCACACCATCCCGACCGATCAGGATATTGGCCGGCTTGATGTCCCGGTGCACGATCTGCAGGCGATGAGCGTAGTCCAGCCCGGCGAGGGCCTGTGCCGCAATATCCAGCGCCTGTTCCAGCGGCATCGCTCCTCCGACACGCAACAGGCTCTGCAGGTTCTGGCCACGCACATACTCCATGACGATCACGATCCGATCGTCGATCTGTTCCGCGCCGTACACCTTCACAATATTGGGGTGATCCAGTCGCACCAGGACCCGCGCCTCTTCCAGAAAGCGATCGACTTCGCCGGCATGCGCATCAATCTCTTTGAGCGCGACCAGACGGCGCAACAGCGTGTCGCGTGCCAGATAGACAATGCCAGACACCCCGTGCCCCAGAACCTCGAGCCGTTCGTACTTTCCCAGCGTTCCCAGCGCCATGTCCTGTTGCCCTGCCTCATGGCGAAGCAGTCGTGGTGCTCCCCGTACGGTCTTCGAACGCCTCGAAACGGATCAGTACTCCCTCATCAATCACGTAGAGATGCCCCTGCGGGTGGATCCCGATGGCAGTCGGGCGGAGTGTCTGCCCGTTGGTGATATCCGCGGAACGGCGTGTGCCACTCACATCGTACTTCTGCACGCCCCGTTGCCCGGGATCCGACTGATAGCGATTGCCAGCCAGATCGAACGCGACGCTACCGATCGGCCCGGGCTTCCACTTCGCTATTCCGCCCACAGGAGGCCCCGGCATTCTGTAGACCTTGCCGTCGTCCGTCACCCGGATCAGTGCCCCCTTCTGGTCCATCACAATCACGCTGTCGAAAGGCTCCACAATCAGAAAGTCCGGGCGGAGATCTTTCTTTTTGTAGAGCTCACGCGGGTTACCGTAGACAAATTCTGCGGTTTCGAAGTCCACAGCATCGGGGTCCAGTGCGCGCATCCTGAGCGCCTTGCTGTCTGGAATGGCCGGCGCCTGCACCACCCGGTTCTTCGAAAGCAGGAACAGCGCCACGCCCTCCGCGATACAGAGCAGGATCAGCAGTGTGATGACAACGGTCGTGATGTTGCTGCCCCCCTGCGCCTGCTCTCGTGCCGCGTAGTGCGAGTTGCCCGTCTCTTCATCCTCCTGCGGAGCAGGGGGCCGGGGCAACACTGCCGCACGCTCTCCTCGCGCGGTAGACGTACGCCAGGGCGGCTCCGGATCTGTGGAGGGTTCTTCTTCCAGAGATGCGATGGTTTCCACTGGCGCCATTACCGGCGCGGCGATCGGCACCGGTGTCCCATAGTACAGGGCCACCACGGTGATGTTATCAGACCCTCCATGGCGCAATGCGGCCTCCACCAGACGATCGCAGGCTTCCTGAGGCGCCGGCGTCGAGGCCAGTATACGGGCGATTTCCGCGTCGCTCACCTCGGTGCTCAGGCCATCCGTGCAGATCAGGACCACGTCCCCTTCCTGCAATTCCAGTGTTTCCAGATCTGGATTGACTGCTGTCTGCTGGAGCCCCACCGCCTTGGTGATGGAGTTGCGGAACTTGCTCCGCGCCGCTTCCTCACGCGTCATCCGCCCGGCCAGGACCTCCTGCCAGACCTCGGAGTGGTCCTGCGTTACCTGCCGGAGCTGCCCGCTTCGTAGCAGATAGACACGACTGTCTCCTGCATGCCCGATTGTGAGTTGATTCCCTTTGAGCGCGGCGGCAATGCACGTGGTCCCCATGCCGCTCAGGTCCCGTCGCTCCGCCTGCCGGGCGAAGATGCGTGCGTTGGCGCGTTCTATCGCATCGCGCAGGATCCGTGCGATATCCCGTGTGCCCCGGGCCGGTTCGAACAGGACTTCCTGCACGGCTTCCGGAACGGTCTCGGCGACAATGCGTGACGCCACATCGCCACTGCGCGCGCCCCCCATGCCATCGGCAACCACGATCAACGCGTCGAGCTCATCCGCCAGTTCCCGGCGCCGGAAGATGGCGAAGCTGTCTTCATTGACCTCACGGACGCGGCCCACATGGGTCTTGAATCCGATGGAGAAATTCACTGTTTCATGCAGCACGTTGCGATGGTCTCCTGAAGCGTATCGTAACTCCGGGGGTATCGCTCTGCCGATGTCAGTGCCAGAATGCGGCACCTTCCCGTTCGGTGCGTTCCTCCGCTCCCACCGGTCCGGGCGCAGGCCGTTACCGCTTCATTGTACCCGACGCTCTTTTTCCCGTGCGTTATGGCCTCTCCATTCGCATCACGCGGAACAGGACGATCAGGAACAGAACACACCCGACCGCCAGCACATAGCGCATCAGGTCGAGCACCCAGACCGGCATCGCATCACTCTGCCTCTCCGTCCACGAAGCGCAGCTTCAGATCGCCCAGAGCAATCCGGTCGCCGTGCTTCAACGCTACGATCTGTCCTGCAGGCACCGGGAGATCGTTGACTGCCGTGACGCTATCGGCGGTTAGCGCTTCGAGCTGATATCCTGCTTCACCGCACAGAACACGCGCATGCCGGGTGGCCACAGAGCGGTCCGGCAGGACGATATCGCTGGTTACAGCCCGGCCGATCAGGGTCTCGGAGGCCAGTGGATATTCGTCTGCCTCCTGATCGCCCTGCAACAGGATCAATCGTGAGGAGCGCACACGCAGCAATCGCTTTGGAGGAGAGGAACTACCCTCGACCTCCTGTACAGCAGCTGCGCCTCCGTAGGTACCCCGGCTGCGCACAGCAGGAGCCGACCACGCATCCTGCCCGGACAATGGGAGGACATTCCGGGCTCCGCGATAGAAGAGGATCCGCGTGTTGCCCAGCAGGATCTCATCGCCATCGTGGAGAGTGCGGTTATCAATCCGCCGGCCATTGACCTGTGTGCCGTTGGTGCTGTGGAGATCGTACAGGGTGAAGTGGCCGTCAGGATCGAGCTCGATACGCGCATGGCGTTTGGAGACCTGCCCGTCATGCGAGAGGATCAGATCGTTGTCAGCGCGTGCCGAGCGCCCAATGTTGACCGCACGGCGTGTGATTGTGTAGTGGTAGGGTGGCTGCCCCGGGGGGTGCACCACCAGCGTGGCCAGCGGAACTGCCGGGACCGTTGCTCCCTCATCGCTCGTTTCCTGTGCGTGCACGCTGGCCACCGTTCTTTCCTCGGGAGGCAGTGACGTGGGGCGCTCTGGCAATGACGCAGGCGGGGCCTGCGGGGAGTCGGAAGCAGATACCCGTGTGCTGTACCGGCAACGCACACGGATCTTCTCCCCTCGCCCGCGTGTTCCGGCGTCTTCACATTCGCGAATGATGAAGTTCAGCTCTCCGCGAATGTGATAGTGGTTCTGCTGGCAGTAACGGCGGATGGCAGTCTCCAGCTCGGCACGGTCCAGAAATGCCAGCAGGTACTCTTTCTCCTCTTCATCGTCCACAGCAATTTCCAGGATGTACTGGTTTGGTACGTAGGTCCGGTTGTCGAATCCTTCCTTACGATGGTCCTCCATGGCTGTGAGAATACGGCGCAGGATATCGCGGGGGCGCACGTCATCGGTTCCACCGAACAGTCCTTCGTACCAGGTGCCAAATGCCCGATTGATTTTCTCCAGCAGGTCCATACCGTTCCCTCCGGGCCTACACAACAATCGATCAGGAAGAACATTATACCAGACGGCAGGCTGGCGATCACGGTTGCACCAATGCGTTTGCTCTGTCCGTATGGCAGAGTGAGGTTCCCTGAGAAACGCGCACGAAGAACCCGGGGAGATCATGTATAATTCCTGTGATGCATCGGGAGGTCCAGTGCTCCTCCTGGGAGAGGCATCCATGTTGCATCCCATCTGGCGTTTCAACTTTCTGGGCGATCTTTCGGCGCATTCAGGCTCGCACGTTGTGTCCCGCTTTGCCACGCGCAAGGCTGCTACCCTCCTGGCATACCTTGCCCTCCGTCCGGGTCGTGCCTTCGCGCGTGAGGCCCTCGCCGAGCTCTTCTGGCCTGACGCTGTTCCTCCAGCCCATCTAATCAGCCTGCGACAGGCACTTGCTACCCTGCGGAGACATCTGGAATCCCCTCCCGTACCTCCCGGCGCGGTGCTGGACACCGATCGCTTCTACGTTCAGTTACGGCCCACCGCGTTTACCACCGACGTAGCCGAGTTCCAGCAGGCCATTCGAACCGCAGAAGCAGCCACAGATCGCAGTGTACGGATCGCCGCGTGGCTCCGGGCTGACGCGCTCTACCGCGGTGAGCTCCTGCCGGGCCTGTACGACTCCTGGATTGTGCCGTATCGAGAACATCTGGCCACGCAACACTACCGGGTGTTGCTCCATCTCGCTGCGGTTTTCCGGGAGACCCGGGATCTGGATCAGGCAATCCACTACGCCCGTCGCGCTGTTATTGCGGAGCCATGGCGGGAGGAAGCGCAGGAACAACTGATCCGCCTGCTGATTGCAGCCAACCGCACAGAAGAGGCCCGACAGCAGTACGCGACCTACGCCCGTGAATTGCAATCGACCCTCGGTCAGGATCCCGGCGATACGCTTCGGGATCTGATGGCAACTCTCCCCGAGGAACACCCGGCTCCCCGGAACATGCCCGCTCCAGAACGTCCATATCGTTATTTGCCGGCAACGGTATCCCCATCTCCGGCGCATCCGCACCTGCCGGTTCATCTGACACGGTTCTTTGGTCGCACCGAGGAGCTGGCGCAGCTGATATCTCTGCTCACACCGTCTGCGTTATGGAACCACGCAAATCCCCCGCGCCGGCTTGTTTCCCTGACCGGCCCCGCGGGTTGTGGCAAGACGCGGCTCGCGATTGAAGTCGCCGGCCAGCTGACTGCCGAATACTGTAACAACATCTGGTTCGTCTCACTGGCAGACGTCACGGATCCACGTCGTATTACTGAGGTCATTCGTGATGCGCTGGAACTGCCTCGCACAGGCAGCATGCACGCGCTGGAGCAGATCTCCGGATTTCTGCGCGATCACCGGGCTCTGCTGGTCCTGGACAATCTGGAGCATCTTGCTCCGCATGGAGCCGCCTGCGTACAGGCATTACTCGCGCGCTCGGAACAGCTGGTCTGCCTGGTAACGTCGCAGCACCCCCTCATGTTGCCTGGCGAGCAGGTGTTCCCGGTCCCTCCCCTGCCTGTTCCTCCAGAAGACGTTCTGGATACGCACGCATTGCTGGCCTTTCCCGGCGTACAGTTGTTCATCGACCGCGCACAGGCTATCCGACCGGACTTTGCCCTGACGCCCCGCAATGCCGGTGCTGTTGCCTCGCTCTGCGCCCGGCTGGATGGACTTCCACTGGCGATCGAACTGGCAGCGACCTGGGTCGGTGTACTTACTCCCGCGCAGATGGTGGAGCGGCTGGATCAACGCTTTGTTCTGCTGAGAGATCGCAGAGCCAGAAATCCCGGTCGACATACTGCACTTCAGGCCGCACTGGAATGGAGCTACCGATTACTTCCCGAGGAACTGCAAGTCCTGTTCCGTCGCCTGTCGGTTTTTGCCGGCAGCTGGTCGCTGGAAGCGGTTGAGCCCGTGTGCGCGGTAACCGGTGTGCTGGCCCCCTTGGAGCAGTTGCGCGGGCACTCCCTGATTGGCATAGAGGACGCCGGTCAGGCCATACGTTACCGCATGCTTCCCACCCTGCGTGAGTTTGCTGCCAGTCAATTCACCGGTGCAGAACGGCAGCAGGCGCAACGTCGGCACTTTGACCACTTCTATGCACTGGCGGCGAATGCCGCTCCACATCTCCGGGGATGCGATGCTGCGCTCTGGTTGGAGCGGCTGGACGCCGACCATGACAACCTGCGCGCTGCGCTGTCGTGGGGGCAGCGTTATGTGCCGGAAGCCGCATTGCGCATGGCCTGTATGCTCTGGCTGTTCTGGTACACACGGGGCTACCTGCAGGAAGGTCAACAGTGGCTCGAAGAGGGCGCGCAGAATGCTTCCCTCCCTCTGAAACAGCGCGCGCACGCGTGGATGGCTGCCGGGATTATTGCCCGGGACCGCGGGCAGCTGACGCAGGCTTACGCGCTCTGTCAGAGCGCGCTTGAAGTGTTCCGCGCACAACAGGCAGTTCCGGAGACTGCCGAAGTACTCTCCTACCTGGGCCTGATCGCCTCGGATCAGGAGACGCTCGAGGCCGCAGACGCTTTTCTTGAAGAGGGCCTCGCTCTCTACCGTGCTCTGGATGCACCCCACGGCATTGCGCGCACGTTGAACGCAATCGGCATCAACGCCTATCGCGCCCGGAATTACGATCGCGCCCTCGCAGCCTGCCGGGAAAGTCTATCTCTCTTCCGCGCTATCAACGCCCTGCAAGGGATCGCTTTCACGCTCAACACACTGGGGTGCACTCTTCACGATACCGGTGATCTTGCGGAAGCAGAACGCGTGCACGCCGAATGCCTCGCTCTGCAGAGAGAGATTGGCAGCAAACGGGGCATCGCGCTCTCACTCAGTAACCTCGCCGTCACACGGGCCAGTCTGAACCCGGGTGCCGAAATCACCCCCATGCTACAGGAGTCCATCCACCTGTTCGCAGAGGTCGGGGATCGATGGGGGCTTGCGCTCTCGTTGCTGCGGCTGGCCATGCATATGCAACAGCGAGGTCAGCAGGAGACAGCCGCAGTGCTCCTCGGTGCACTGGACGCTCTGTCTCCCGAAGATCTGCCGGAAGCGGATCTGACTACCCCGGATATCAATCAGGCGCAAAGGGAGGGACGTGCCCGTCTGGGTAGCGACCGCTTTGAGCAGGCCTATCAGACTGGCAGGTCTCTCTCTCTCCGAGATACTGTCCGGTTCGCCCTGCATGTTGGTCCGGACGGTATTGACCTCTGCTCTCCCGACCCATCGGGCTCCTGACTGTCAGGTACAGCACCGCAGGAAATTCTGTCATGTTTTTCTGTGGACGGCGCTTTTTTCACGCTCCTTTCACGCAGGGCCGGTACACTGGTATTTGAAGGCTCTCCTCGGCTGCTTCTCCAGCGCACCGGAATTGCGCGGCTCGAAGCAGCCTCGCTTCGCAAACCGGGGCACGATGCAGGAGAACGCTCGCTCAACGGCGGATTAATCAGATATCTGATTTCTGGTCGCAGGTGGTGCGTTTGTTATGAAATACATCCTCATCGTGCCTGACGGTGCTGCCGACGAGCCCTTGCCAGAGCTGGATCAGCGCACGCCACTGCAGGCAGCGCGAACCCCCAACCTTGATCGACTTGCCGAGAGTGGCCGTGTCGGCGCTGTGCAGGTCACACCACTCGATATGTACCCCGGCAGTGACGCAGCCAACATGGCCCTGCTGGGGTACGATCCCTCGCGCTACTACACAGGCAGAGGCCCGATTGAGGCCGCGGCCATGCAGATCCCGATGGAACCCCGTGACGTGGCCTTTCGGTGCTCTCTTGTCAGCACCGATGGCACGACTCTGCTCGACTACAGCGCAGGACACATCACGACAGAAGAGGCCAGACCGCTCATCGAACTGGCCGATGAGAAGCTTGGCACGCACACAATGCGGTTGTTCCCGGGCGTTTCTTACCGCCACATTCTGCGATGGACCGATGGGCCGGTAGATCTGCAGACCCATCCGCCTCATGAGAACATGGGCAAACCTCTGGACGCAATCTATCCCCATGGAGATGGCGAGGAACGCCTGAGACAGTTCATCGAGGACTCGGTGAACCTGCTGGACGACCACCCGTTCAACAAACGTCGTAGAGACGAGGGCAAACCACCGGCCAACATGCTTTGGCCCTGGAGCCCCGGTCGCGCACCACAATTGCCGTCCTTCTTCCAGAAGCATGGCCTCACCGGTGCCGTGATCGCCGCGGTCGACGTGATCCGTGGCCTCGGCCGACTGGCCGGTCTGGAGATCGTGGATGTGCCTGGCGCGACCGGCTACTTCGATACCAATTATGAGGGTAAGGGGCGCTACGCCGTGAACGCGCTCCAGCGTCACGATTTTGTGTGGGTGCATATCGAGGCGCCCGACGAGGCCGGACACGCCGGCAGCATTGACGAGAAGATCCGGGCCATTGAGAATATCGACCGGCTCGTTGTTGGCACAATTCTTGACGGCATGCGTCACGTGGACGATTTCCGCCTGCTCTGCGTACCCGACCACGCAACGCCCATTCGTACGCGCGGGCACGTGATCGGCCCGGTGCCCTATCTCCTGTATGACTCACGGCGGCACCTGCGCACCGGGGGTATTCTTCCCTTCGATGAGCGGGCGGTACAGGAGGCCTCGTCCATTTTTCCGGAAGGATACCGGTTGATCGGGGAACTGTTCGCCTCCTGAGACACCTGCTGGGAGATCTGCGTGCAGACGGCTGTCCTGTCGCAATGCGACACCGGGCATAATGGGACAGAGCCCCGGTTGAGCATTACCCTGGTGCATCATCAGGGCCTCACTGTCCTGCGTGACTGTCTACAATCCATTCAGGACCATCCGCCCACCGTGCCATTCGAGGTGATTGTCGTCGACAATGCTTCGTCAGAGGGCGCGCCGGAAATGGTCCGGCGCGAGTTCCCTCAGGTCATCCTCCTGCAGAACGAACACCCCCGGGGCTTTGGAGCCAATCAGAATCGCGCGATGTCTGTGGCACGCGGTGAATACCTGTTGCTTCTGAACGACGATACCCGGGTGCATCCGCGCGCGCTCGATGTGCTGTGTTCCTATCTGGACACGCACCCGCAGACTGCTGTGGTAGGCCCGCGCCTGCTGCATCCGGATGGCACCCTGCAAATCAGCTGTTATCGCTTTCCCTCTCCGTGGCGCAGCGTGCTGGAAAATCTGCTCCTAGTCGCTGCCTTCCCCGGGCACCCTGTGATCGGCGACTACCGTACCTGGCCGCATGACACCTCCCGTGAGGTGGATTTTGTGATCGGGGCCGCCATGCTCGTGCGCCGTTGTGTTCTGGAGCGCGTCGGCGGCTTCGATGAAGCGTTCTTTCTGTACTTCGAGGAGATCGACTGGCAACGCCGCATACGGCAGCAGGGCTGGCAGATTGCGTTCTGTCCGGACGCCGTTATCACGCATCTGGGTGGGCAGAGCACCCGGCAGGTGCGCCCACGCCAGCTTGTTGAGTTCAATCGGGGGCATCTCCAGTTCATACGCAAGCACTATGGTCCCGGAGGCGCGCTGATCCTGCGTGCGATGATGCTGACTGGCAGCCTGTTGCGCCTGTCTCTCTGGTCGATGGTCGCCCTGCTGCAACCCGCCCGTAGAGAGACAGCTCGCGCACAGATCGCTCTCTGGTACTTTCACCTGCGCTGGTGGTCCGGATGGGACAGAACCCCCGGGTTGTCGGAGCAGGCCCATGCCTGAACCCTGTGACCTCACAACCTCCTTGCGGCCCCATGTGCTGATAGATGCCCGCTACGCGCCGAAGTTGCGTGGTGGCGACCGTTGCCGGTACGAACTCGCCCGCTTCATGGCAGGACAGCAGGAGTGGAACGTCTCGTTTCTGGTCTACCCACATGCCGTACAACAGGCCTGCGCATGGCACACCGGAGCCAGCCCTATCATTGCCCCGTTTACTCCCGATCAGCACCCGCAAGCTGACTGGTACGAGCACGTCACATTGCCTCGTCTGGCACGGCAGGCCGGGGTTGATCTGTACCATGGCACATTCCAGACCCTGCCCCTGCGTTCCCCTGCACCGATCACGGTCGTCACCATACAGGATATGGCCGTCTTTGCCTTCCCGCAGGCATACAGCCCGCGTTTTGTGCGCTACATGCGCCTGTGGCTGGGCGCCACCATCCGCCGCGCGACACAGATCATCGCGCCAACGATGGCGACGCGCTCCGAGATCGTGCGCTTCTACCCGGAAGCGGAGCCTCGCATCACCGTCATCATGAACGGTGTCGGACAGGAGTTCCTGAGCGCGGCAGAACTGCCGGAGCCCCGCATTGCTGATGTCTGCCATCGCCTGTGTGTGCCCCGCCCCTATGTCCTGTTTGTCGGGAGTCTGGAGGCCAAGAAAAACCATCGGCGTCTGGTCGAAGCGTTCCACCGGGCGCGCGTGGCTGGCTCGTTGCCGCACACACTGGTGATCGCAGGCGAGCGTCTGGACTCTGTTCCGGACGGAGGGATCACCGAAGCCGGGGCCGGTCCGCTCGTTCATTTCACAGGTTATGTCCCGGAGGGCGATCTGCCGGCCCTCTACCGGGGCGCGGATCTGGTCGCTTACCCCTCTCTCTATGAGGGCTTCGGCATGCCCGTCCTAGAAGCCATGGCCGCCGGCGTGCCGGTGCTCACCTCATCAATCTCGTCCATGCCGGAGGTAGCCGGCGAGGCAGGCATGCTGGTCGATCCCTGCGATGTCGATGCCATTGCGCAGGGCCTGTATCGTGCGCTCACCGATCACTCCTGGAGACAGTTTGCCGTTCAGGCCGGCCGCAAGCGGGCGCTCTCGCTCACCTGGAGTGAAAACGGGCGGAAGACCGTGGAGCTGTACACCGAGCTATGGAACCGTCACCGCAGGACCGTCCTGTAACTGCGCTCCCCGCATCGGAACTGTCCGCAACGGGCCGGGATACCGTTCCGGTTACAGAGGTTGCCTCCCGCCCCTCGCACCGCATCGTACTCACCGGACTGACGGTCAGCAGCATGGTCGTTGCGGGTTTCACGCTCTGGAACTACCCGCTCACTGTGATCGGCGTTCCTGCCCTTCTCGCGCTGGGCTACCGGTACCCGGAGCTGACGTTGATGCTGGCCATCGGATGGCTGGTGTCGACCAACAGTCTGTCCGGTGGTGATCACTGGACCCGGCACCTTGCAGCGTTCGGCGCCTCCGACCTGCTGTTTGCAGCGGCGTTGCCGGGCCTGTGGCGGCAGTATCGCCGGCACAATGCACGCCCGATCTTTTTTCCTCCATTCGCTCTGCCTGCTCTTCTGTTCACAGCATGCGGGGTTCTCTCCTACCTGATGAACCTGCACGCGATGCGAGGCGATGCAGGCTACTACCTGATCGGTTTGCTGCGAACCGTGCAGATCGTCGCTCTGTTGCCGCTGTGCTACTCTATGCCGGCGTGGTCCCGCGGGCAGGTCCGCCTCACCGGTGGGTTGTACCTGCTAGGCACCCTGATGCTCGCGTTGATTGTGCTGGGCACCTTCCGTCCCGACGGTGTGTACCGGAACGAGGTAGCGGGCAATCACAAGAACATGGCCGGCCTGATACTCAGTTGCGGCGCATTGATCTGTCTCTCCCTGTCAGCGCCTCGCGAGCGCCCCGGGAACCGTCACATCCCTCTGGCAGGAGCCCTGTTGATTGCTCTGGCGCTCGGCACGTTGCTGGCGCGCAGTTCCGTGCTCAGCCTCGCTGCCGGTGCAACCTGCATTGCGACGATGCGCCGGCGCGCTGGAGCCTGTGCGAGTGTCGTCGGGCTCGCGCTGGCGACGACGTTGCTGTGTCAGCATCTGGTCAGGTTTCCAGTGCCAGACTCGCAGAGGAACCCCTCGTTGCGCGGGCGCGTACAGCAATGGGAGTCCAGCGTGGCCTCGATCCGCCAGCACTGGCTCTTTGGCGACGGCTTTCGGGCGCGTCGCGACTATAACCCGCATAACCTGTTCCTTGTGGTGCTGACCGAGAACGGGGTGGTGGGTATGGCGGTATTCCTCTGGTTGATGGGAGCGCAGATCCGCCTGTTTCTGCAGGTGTGGCGCGCGCACCAATCAGATGCGGATCTGGAGACGCTCTGCGTGGCGCTCATCGCCTGCTGGGTAGCCCTGCTGGTTCATGCGCAGTTCGATCCCTTCTGGCGGCGTGGTCCTCTCTGGATCCCCTGGGCCGGAACGGGTATGCTCCTGCGACTTCACTTCCAGAAGTCTCCTCAGAACCTGTCATGAAGGTGCTGATGATCTCACACACCGCCATGTCGCCGGACGCCGGGCAACCGAAGTTGCACCACATTGCTGCTGATGACACTATTGAACTGACCGTACTGGTTCCGGATTGTATGAATTTCTACGGCACATGGGAGCGCGCTGAGCCCCCGAAGGAAGCCCGCTTCCGGTTCGTCGTGGGCCGGGCACGATGGCAACGCGTGGCAGGGCAATGGTACCTGCAACACTACCCCGGGGCGTTGAGCGCTCTCCTGCGGCAGTTTCACCCGGACGTTGTGGATATCTGGCAGGAGCCGTGGAGTCTGGTGTGTGCGCAGGCAGTGTGGCTCACGCGCCGTCTGTGTCCGAACGCACGGATCCTCGTGGAGACCGAACAGAACCTCTACAAGCACCTGCCGCCGCCGTTCCAGCAGTTCCAGAGCTACGTGCTGCACCGGACACACTTCCTGATCGGGCGCAGTCAGGAGGCCATACAGGTCGCTCGACGCAAGGGTTACATGGGTCCGGCCGAGGTCGTGCCCAACGGGGTGGATTGTGACCTGTTCCGTCCGGTGCAGGAAGAGAAGCGCATCGGGCCAGCAGAGCGCTTCGTGATGGGATTCGTGGGGCGCCTGGTATCTGAGAAAGGCGTGTATGACCTGCTGCAGTCTCTGACGCATCTGCCTGAACGCGTGCACCTGCTCTGTATCGGCGACGGCCCGGAGCGTCCTGCTCTGGAGGGGGAGGTGCGCCGTCTGCGTCTGGAGTCCCGGGTGCTCTTTACCGGCAGCCTGCCCTATCGCCAGCTCCCGGAGTGGATCCATCGTATGGATGCCCTTGTGCTTCCCTCGCACACTACTCCCCGCTGGAAGGAGCAGTTTGGCCGGGTGCTGATTGAGGCTGGCGCCTGTGGCAAGCCGGTCATCGGTTCCAGTTCCGGCGCTATTCCAGAGGTGGTCGCAGA
>JANWZQ010000082.1 GCA_025054835.1 Chthonomonadaceae bacterium | reverse complement strand
GGCCAACGGGGAGAATGCGGGCAGTGGGGGCGGAGGATCTGGTGGGAGTATCTGGATTGATGCGGGTGTGGTGACGGGTTCGGGTTTTGTTCAGGCGCACGGGGGCAGTGCGATCACCGGCGGCGGCGGGGGGGGTGGCCGGATCGCCATTCTCACGCCTCACTTGCTGTTGCCTCTCTCCAACGTGACCGTGTTCGGGGGAAGCGGATGGGAGTCCGGGTGCCGTGGCACCATTTACACAGGCGTGTTCCGCGGGATTTCCGGCCGGGTGCTCCTGGAGGGAGTCTCTGATGCCCGGCAACCTGTCACTTTCGAGTTGCGAAGCGGCGCACAGTGCAGGTACGTCACCACGCTCACGCTTGGAGCGGATGGGAGTTTCGTGTTGCCCGAAGTGTTGCCGGGGCAATACACACTGGCTGTCAAGGGGCCGAAGTGGTTGCGCAGGGTTCTGAGTGTGGACAACACAACCGGTGAGGTGTCCGGACTCGTGCTTTCGCTTCTGGCCGGTGATGCCAACAACGACAACAGCGTGGATCTGCTGGATCTCGACTTGCTAGTCGCGGCCTTTGACGCTTACGAAGGGGACCCGCACTGGAACCCGGAGGCGGATCTTAACTGTGACGGGAGTGTAGATATTCTGGATCTGGACCTGCTGATCCGGAACTTCGACCTGACAGGGGACGCATAGTCAGGGCTCTCAGCAGCGTGTGCCGGCGCAATATGCGCCAGCATTGATCCTGAATGCTGCTATGGCCTTTGTTGCTCGTTCTATCCGGTGTGTCGCTTCTGGGTGTGATGCGCGTCGACCTGCCTGTCAGTGGCAGGTCGACGCGCGTTTTGCTGGCAACACGGTATGGGCAGAACCTACAGCCACATCTGAAACTTACGAATATAGAGCGTCTTGGCGATCTGTGCCAGAACGCAGTAGGCGAGGAGCGTTGCTGCCAACCAGGGGAAATAGCTGGCAGGCAGGGGTTGCATCCGGAGTGCGGCTCCCGCGGGTGTGAACGGGAGCACGATCCCGATGGCCATGATCATGAATGTGGCCGTCATCACGGGCCATGTTGCTCTGCTTTGCAGGAACGGTATTTTCTGCGTACGGATCATGTGCACGATCAACGTCTGCGAGAGCAACCCCTCAACGAACCATCCCGACTGGAACAGTGTCTGGCGTTCTACACTGTTAGCCTGGAACACGTACCACATCAGGGCATAGGTGGTGATATCGAAGATCGAGCTGATGGGCCCGATCAGAACCATGAAACGCCCGATATCCCCGGCATACCACTTGCGCGGTTTCTGCAGGTACTCGGGATCCACACGGTCGAACGGGATCATCGTTTGTGAGAAGTCGTACAGCAAGTTCTGCACGAGCAGATGAATGGGCAGCATCGGCAGGAACGGGATGAAGGCGCTCGCAACCAGAACGCTGAACACGTTGCCGAAGTTGCTGCTGGCGGTCATTTTGATGTATTTGATGATGTTGCCAAACGTGTTGCGCCCTTCCAGAATGCCCTCTTCCAGGACCATCAGATCTTTTTCCAGCATGATGATATCTGCGGACTCCTTGGCGATATCCGTGCCTGTGTCTACAGAGATGCCCACATCGGCATCCCGCAGGGCAGCGGCGTCGTTGATCCCGTCGCCAAGGTAGCCCACGGTATGCCCTCTCTGTTGCAGAGCCCGGATGATCCGTGCTTTCTGGGTAGGTGTCAGTTTGGCGAAGATTGTGGTGCGCTCTGCCAGTTCCCCCAGTGCTGCATCGTCCAGATGCTCGATGTCCCGGCCCAGCACGATCGCATCAACCGGCAGGCCTACCTGCTTGCAGACGTTGCGCGCGATCACATCACTGTCGCCAGTCAGCACCTTCACAGTAACGCCGTGCGCCTGTAACGCTTGAATGGCGGCCGCAGCATCCTCCTTGGGCGGATCGAGAAATCCAACGAAGCCTGCCAGCACCAGTTCTCTTTCGTCAGCAACACGGTAGATCGTGTCGTCTGCAGGAGCTTCCCGATAAGCCACAGCAACGGTGCGCAACCCCTCTGCGTTCATCTCTGCTGCCAGTTGCAGCGCCTTCTCACGCCATTGTGCTGTCATGGGAACTACCGGGGTATCGGCACATTGCGCGCCCAGATCCACGTGGGTACAGACCGACAGGACCTCCTCTACAGCGCCCTTGCAGATCAACAGGCGCGTTTCGTGGTCTTTCTCCAGGACAACGGTCATGCGGCGGCGATTGAAGTCGAACGGGATCTCATCTACCTTTTCATAATGCCGCGTGATATCCAGCTTTTCGTGGAGTTCCACATGCTCCAGCACCGCTACATCCAGCAGGTTCTTCAGGCCTGTCTGGTGGTAGCTGTTCAGGAAGGTGTAGTACAGCACTTCCGGATTCGGGCGGCCATACAGATCGATGTAGCGCTCCAGAACGACTTTGTCGCGCGTGAGGGTTCCGGTTTTGTCAGTGCACAGAATGTTCATGGCCCCGAAGTTCTGTATGGCATTCAGGCGCTTGACGATGCACTTCTTGCGCGACATAGCGATAGCGCCCCGTGCCAGGTTCGCCGTCACGATCATCGGCAGCATCTCGGGCGTGAGACCTACTGCCACAGACAGCGAGAACAGCAGGGCGTCCAGAACATTGTGCTTTGTCGCTGCGTTTATGGCGAAGACAATGGGAACCATAACGAACATAAACTTGATAAGTAACCAGCTCACTGCGTTGACGCCGCGATCGAAACTGGTCTGTGCCCGATGGCCGATCAGATGCTTTGCCATCGAGCCGAAATACGTGTCCGCGCCCGTCGCGACCACAACAGCGGTAGCCGTGCCACTGACCACGCTGGTGCCCATGAACCCCACATTACGCAGTTCCAGCACGTTCCCTGCGCTGTCAGCCGTATCGTTCGCCGACTTTTCCACCACGTTGGCGAGCGTGTCGAATTTCTCAACCGGGATCGACTCTCCCGTTAGAATGGACTGGCTGACAAACAGATCCTTGGAGGTCAGCAGGCGCACATCCGCGGGGATCATGTCGCCTGCGCTCAGGTGTACGATGTCACCTGGAACCAGCTCCTCAATGGGAACCTCTCTGCGTGTGATCACGCCCTGCTGGCGGCGGCTCACGGTTGCCCGGGTGCGAACCATGGCCTTGAGCGCCTCTGCGGCCCGGTTCGAGCGGAACTCCTGAAAGAAGCGCAGCATGCCGCTCACCGTGATCATGGTGGTCAGCACAAGGATGGTGCGCCAGCTTCGTTCCTCTGGCGCAACCAGCAGCACATCCAGAAACAACGAGGCGATGGCAAGCGCCGCCAGTACACCGTTGAAAGGATTCGCGAAGGAGCGCCATAGCAAAACGTACCATGCCGGCGGCTTCTCATGAGCGACCTGATTGGGGCCGTACTTCTGCAGGCGGGCATGCGCTTCTGCCTCGAGCAGGCCATCCCGGTGCGCCCCCGTCAGCTCGTAGACGCTTTCACCGTTCAATCGGGCCGCTTGCAACAACAGCCGCGAAGCACGTCCGGATGATGTGCGCTCGCCACGCTTCAGGATATTCTTGTGAAGAAACAGGGTGGTCATCGTTCGCTCCTTGTGAAAAAGTGTCTCATGGGGGCAATGCTCACAACTCCTCCTCGGCAACGACTTCCCATCGGATCGCACTGACGCTCTGCTCCAGGCTCAGACGCGCCACGAGCAACTCCATGGCCACGTCGCATCGGTCAGGGCAGATCATCTCGGCACGCACTTCCAGACGATCCGGTGCATCGGCATCCTCGCTGTGCAGGGAGCGAAGCCGCATCGGGCTGCCATGGACTCCCTGCAGCAGCAGAGAGCGAATGTGCTGCTCCTGCTTGGCGCGGCATACCACACGAACGCGATAGCATGTCATCACCTCGCCCGTGCTGCCCTTCTCACGCATGATCCGGTGCGCGACCGGGCGCAGCAGCACGTTGGCCGCCAGAACGCTCACGGCTCCGGTTGCCGCCATCGCCAGGTGCCCGGCTCCGCTCAGTACGCCTACTGCGGCCGCACACCAGAGGGTCGCCGCCGTGTTCAGGCCAGTTACGTTCAGACCATTGCGCATGATGACGCCCGCACCCAGGAAGCCGATACCGGATACTACCTGGGCGGCAATGCGCGTCGGGCTGTTCTCATGCGGGGTGACCATTCCCAGTATCACGAAGAGGCACGCGCCCATGCACACCAGCGTGTTGGTGCGAAGCCCTGCGATCCGTTGCCGCCACTGCCGCTCCAGACCAATGATCGCACCGAACAGCAGGGAGCACAGCACACGTACAATGAAATCCGTGTAGGTCATGGTCGGTATCCCCCTTTCGAAAGCGTTACGGGGTGAGCCGGATCAGAAACCCCGCGAAGGTGAGCAGATCGCCATTGCCTTTCATGCTGCGCCCGGCCTGGAGCAGCAGGGTCCAGTAGTCGTTCAGGACGCAGGTCACGCCCACGCCCCAGGCATGTTCTTCTGGAATGCCATTACTGTTGAGCGCCGAGTTCCCGTACCATTGCGCGCCTATCCGCCAGCGACTGCCGAGCGGGTTGTCGTATGCCACGCCGTAGAGCCAGTTGGCGCCGGATTTCGAGACAACATTGCCGCCC
>JANWZQ010000123.1 GCA_025054835.1 Chthonomonadaceae bacterium | reverse complement strand
CGCGGACCTGACAGATCTGTCCGGCCTCGGCGCGCTCGTCACGCCCACTCTCACGCTGGAGCCGCGCGCGGGCAACCCGCCGCCCCGTACAGCCGAGTCTCTCGGGGGACTGTTGCACAGCACTGGATTGCCCAACCCCGGCTTGAACGCTTTTCTCGCCGAATATCTGCCCCGTCTGCGTGACCTGCCATGCCCGCTCATCGTCAGTATGCGTGCGGATACCCCGGAGGAATGGGCCCGGCTTGCGGAGGCACTTTCCCGTGCGGGCGGTGTTGCCGCCCTGGAGGCCAATCTCACCCCGTCTCCTCTGCTGTTTGCAGAGCGCGCTGCCGAACGGGTTCCATCAGAGGGCGCGCTTGCAACGATGATCCATGCGGCGGTTCGGAAAGTGCGCGAGACAACTGACCTGCCGTTGATCGCCAAGTTGCCCGCTGCCGGTATCGACGTCCAGACGGCGATCGAGGCGTGTGAGGGGCAGATCGTGGCAGTCGGCGTGGGGCAGGCGTTCCCGGCGGTGGCCGTGCATCAGGGCAGAGGGCGGTTCCGCTTCCCCGGGGTGGTTGGCGCGCTCTCCGGGCCGGCGATCAAACCCCTTGCGCTTTACCAGGTCTGGCGTGCCGTACAGGCAACCAATCTCCCGGTGATCGGGGGAGGGGGGGTGCTCTCTCTGGAGGACGCGCTGGACTTCTTCCTGACCGGCGCGACGGCGGTTGCTGTGGGCCTCGCCGGGCTTATCCACCCAGACGCTATCCCGCGGCTCACAGGGGCGCTGCGCCACTATCTGAATGATCGGCAGATACCCGATCTCTCGGCTCTGCGTGGAACCGCGGCGGGCACTCCGGCGACATCATAGCGCGAGCACAACCACGGGGGTATCTGGCTCTGTATCCCTGTGCAGCGGGTTGATCAGCGGCCGCCCCAGTGCGGGAATGTCGATGATCATCCGATCTCCCTCTTCCAGCGTGATGCCTGCGCTGAAACTGAACGCGCCGGTGCCGAAGAAATGAATGTGCACATCACCGGGGCGGCGATGCGCCGGGTACTTGAAATGGTGGTGCTCCAGATTGGCCAGAGAGTGCGCCATGTGTGCTTCACCGGTAGCAATCGATGCAGACCAGAGCGTCTGCCCGTTGCGCTCGATCCGGACTTCGCCTGGCAGGTCCTGAAATGCGACGCCAAGAGCAAGCTCCGGTCCGATGGCGCAGGGGCGCAGTTTGGAGGGCGCGAGGTAGAGGTAATTGCGCCGTTCCATGCGATGATCGGAGAACTCATTGCCGATGACGAAGCCAAGCCGGCGGGGATGGCCGTTCGCGTCAATCAGATAGGCTCCGGCAACCTCTGCCTCTTCCCCCCCATCCTCTGCAAATCGAGGCACCTCCAGCGGTTCTCCGTGCGCCCGAAGGATCGTCCCGTTACCCTTGTAGAACCACTCGGGTTGCACACCGATGGCGCCCGGAGCCGGTCTGCCTCCGGCAATCCCCCACCGGTACATCTGCATGCTATCTGTGATGGGTCCTGCGTCCGGGAGGGCGTCCGTCTGGCGGTGCATGGCATCCCGCCCGGAAGCACCCTGCAGATGCGTGAGTCCGGTGCCACTCACCAGGCAACGCGCCCTCTCCTCCGGATGATCAATGGGCGGCAGGAGCCGCCAGTCGCTCTGACCCTGATAGACAGGTTCGTAGTCGATGGTGTGGCCGCTATCTTCGGCCAGAACCTGTTCCGCCAGCGATCTCCCTGTGTGCAACGCTGTCAGAGCGCACTGATAGACGCTGCGACTCGGCGCGAGCAGGCGCAACGTGTTCCCGTCGACTCGCGCAACGCGTCGCCCTTCCATGCTGTGTTGCAGCTGGACCAGACGCATTTCTGTCTCCTTTTTTCACGAAAGTTCGTTGACAATTCCATGCAGAGTATGATACAATGTGCGCGAAAATCTTGACTGTGCAATGCGTTGAAGAGGAGCAGTACGCGGATCTGCCGCTTGCAGAGAGCCATCGGTCGGTGTGAGATGGTAGCGACACCCGCGGAATCTCACCTCGGAGCAGGTCAGCTGAACCGGCGCGCGGCGGAGGCGCGCAACAGTAGGCTGCCCGGTTCGCGCCCGATATCGCGCCACAAGTGGTCGGCAGAGTGGCTCGCAGGGATGCCATTCACCGTTCGCGTTGCGTCAACGCGTGCCGATTACAAGGGTGGTACCACGTGAGCGATGCCTCTCGTCCCTTGAGGATGAGAGGTTTTTTTGGCACTGTCAGGGGCTATGTTCCGGTACGGGAGGCACGGGAAAGAATGAAACTTTCAGGAGCGCAAATCCTGCTGGAGTGTCTGCGGCGGGAGAAAGTCACGCACATTTTCGGATACCCCGGGGGAGCCGTGCTCCCCATCTACGACGCCATCTTCGATTGCAAGGACATCCTGCATGTGCTGGTGCGCCATGAACAGGGGGCGGCGCACATGGCCGACGGGTTTGCCCGCGCAACCGGCAGGGTGGGAGTGTGTCTGGCTACCAGCGGGCCCGGGGCGACCAACCTGGTTACGGGGCTGGCAACCGCGCAGATGGACTCGATCCCGATGGTGGCCATCACCGGTCAGGTACGCACCGCGGTGATTGGCAAGGACGCTTTCCAGGAGGCCGACATCACGGGCATCACCATGCCCATCACCAAGCATAACTTCCTGGTCAAGCGCGTGGAGGATCTGGCGCTTGCGGTAGCCGAGGCCTTCCACATTGCGTCGACCGGACGGCCCGGCCCGGTCCTGATCGACATTCCGCTGGACGTGAGCAAGGCCCTCATGGAGTTCGACCCCGAGAACGACTACCCGGAGCGAGTCAACATCCCTTCTTACAGGCCTGCTGGTCCGCATACCCGTATTCCCGAGTTACAGTTGCGTAAGGCTGCGCAACTGATCGCAGAGGCGCAGCGGCCGGTACTCTACGTGGGTGGTGGGGCGGTCGCCTCCGGGGCGCAGGCGGAAGTGACCGCTCTGGCCGAGCGAACCAACATTCTGGTGACCACCACCCTGCTGGGCAAGGGAGCGATCGATGAGACCCACCCGCTCTCCATGGGCATGCTCGGGATGCATGGCACCGCCTACGCCAACCATGCGGTCAACCAGTCCGACCTGCTCATCGCCGTGGGAGCGCGCTTTGACGACCGTGTGACCGGCGATGTGTCGCGCTTCGCCACGGGCGCCAGGATCATCCACATCGATATCGATCCGGCCGAGATCGGCAAGGTGGTGCCGGCCGATGTGCCGATCGTGGGCGATGTGAAGACCATTCTGACCGAGTTGCTCAAGTACGTGCAACCGCGCCCGGCAACCGCGTGGAACGACACCATCATGGAGTGGAAGCGGCGCTTCCCGCTGGTCTACCCGCGGGACGGTAAGCTGTACGCCGAGTACGTGATCGAGCAGATCAGCGAGGTCTTTGACCATGACTGCATCATGACCACGGACGTAGGGCAGCATCAGATGTGGGCGGCGCAGTACTTCAAGTGCCGCCGCCCGCGGCAGTGGATCACCTCCGGGGGATTGGGCACCATGGGATACGGCCTGCCGGCTGCCATCGGTGCGCAGTTCGCCTGCCCGGACAAGCGCGTGGTCTGCCTCTCCGGCGACGGCTCCTTCCAGATGATGACGCAGGAATTGATGACCGCGACGGTGTACGGTCTGCCGATCGTCACGGTCATCATCAACAACAAGTCGCTGGGCATGGTGCGCCAGTGGCAGGAAATGTTCTACGCTGAGCGCTACAGCGCGGTCGACCTGGAAGCCTCTCCGGACTTTGTGAAGCTTGCGGAGGCTTACGGGGGCATCGGGATGCGGATCGATCGGCCCGAGCAGGTGCGTGACGCGCTGACGCAGGCGAAAGAAGTCCGGGACCGTCCTGTGGTGATCGACTGCATCATCCCCACATCCGAAAACGTCTACCCGATGATCCCGTCCGGGCAATCCATCGAGGAGATGATGATCCGCAAGGACCTGGAGCAGTTGAAAGCGGATGTGCACGCCGATGGTTCCGACTGGTCCTTTGCGGATCAGGAGAAGATCCTGGAGCACTACGTGGAAGTGATGCACAATCGGGAATAGGGCCGTACGCCTCGGGCAGGCGCCGACCCGTGCCAGATAACCGTTATGAACTACGATGAGATAGAACTGGAAGCGTTGTGGGCCTACTACCAGCGCGGCTACCACTGCATGCTGTGTAGCGGGCGCTACTTCCGGCAGATCCTGCGCCCGGCCCTGTCGCACGTCTTCTTCCTGAAAGCGATGCCGCTGCTGCGCGAGTACGCGCGGGCCAATCGCGGTCTGGGGGAGTTGCCCCCGGGCTTTGGCGACCAGCTGGCGACCTGTGCGCTCTCAGCGCGCGACCTGCTGCACCTCGACTACGCGATCTCTCTGGGATTCGTCGATGCGCAGGGAGTGAACCCGCAGCAGCTGGCCAGCGCGCCCATGCCGGCCTGGCCCGGACCGGGGGGCAGCACCGGCGTGTTCGTCGCCGCCGATGCGCTCTTCGTCTCGGATATCGAGGACATGATGCAGGACTTCATGGATGAGGACGCAGATGGCGAGGATCCGGGTGAGGAAGAAAACAGGGAGCCGAACCCGCCGTTCGACCTGTGAGCGCCGATGCGTATCCTGATGGGCTACCGTGATATCACGCACACGCACATCGACCGGAGCCGGTACGATGTGCGTTGTGTGATGCCAACCCGTGAGGGAGAACCTGTCCCGAGCATCGCCGCGATGCTGGAACAGTGCCCTCCCGGATGGAAGCCCGATGTGTACTATCATGCGGCGGTTGGACATCATCCCCTGCCCGCCGATATCGACGTGTTTCCCGGGTTGCTCGTCTGCGACGTGCAGGACTGGGACCGGCGAGCGCGGGCCTGCTGGGCCGGCGTGGGCTTCTTCGATCTGGCTTTCTCCGATACAGGGGGATGTGCGTTGCTGCGAAGCTGGGGCTATCAGAACGCCCACTTCGCTCGCCTGTACAGCCTCCGATCCGATGAATTCCGCCTGCTGCCCGACACCCATCGGGATATCGACGTGCTGTTCGTCGGATCCTTCGGGTCACCGGTCTGGTCCGATCGCAATCGCTGGCTGCATCGTGTGGCCCGTCTGGCTGATCGCTATCGTGTAGTGATCACGCAGGGCAGGCACGGCGCCGAGTATGTGCGCCTGAACAATCGTGCGCGGATCGTCTTCAACCGCAGTGTGCGTGGTGAGACCAACGCACGTGTGTATGAGGCGGCTCTGTGCGGCGCACTCGTTTTCATGGAGCGTGAGAACGAGGAAACGCATCAGATCCTGGAGGAGGGCGTGCATGCCGTCTACTACGACGCGGCCAGCCTGGAGGCACTCCTGGAGCACTACCTGCAGCACGAGGAAGAGCGGGCCCGGATCGCTATGGCAGGGCGTCAGCGCATTCTCGAGGAGCACACAGAGACGGCGCACCTGCACACATTGTTCGCGCAGATCGAGCAGCACCTGCAGACGCGCTATCGTCCGTATACGTCGCTGCCGTCCGTGGAACGCCACGCCCGCAAGGCGCTCCAGATCTTCGCAGGAGCCTACCCGGCGGCAGTTCCAATGGCGCTGGCCTGCCTGGATCGTGCCCGTCGGATCGGACACACGCCGGCGCAGTGGTTGACCGCCAGAGCCGCACTGATGGCATGGCAGGCCGACACACTGGGAGGTGCAAGCCGCCTGTCGATGCTGGAGGAAGCGCGCCAGCTGGCCGCACAGGCGGTGCAATCCCCGGGCAACAGCCTGTTCGACTGGCTGACGTATGGCACGCTCTGCCTCGTGTGCAGCGGCCTGCGGCATGGTCAGTTCACACCGGATGACCCCGACGTCGCTACCGGCCGGGAAATGCTGGAGCGTGTTCGGGCGCACTGCCAGCTCCGGCTCTACAACCCGGAGGCGCTCGACGTCTCCTATCATGGTATGGTCTACCCGCACTGGGGAGATCTCTTTGATGGCTTTCAGGACAGGGCCTTCCGCCACCGGGGCGTTGACGATACAGCATGGAAGCGCGAGATGCTGCAGGCCATCCTGTGGCAGTGCTGCGTCAGCCTGAGTGATCTGGCTGCAGGCATGCAGGACTGGCGTCAGGCGGAAGAGCTGGCAGGATGCGCCTCGGAAGTGCACCCGGATCAGTCCGAAACATGGTTCCGTCAGGGACTGTATGCGGCCATGGGCGGGCGCCTGGAGAACGCAGCGGCATATTACCGGCAGGGACTGGATGTCGCGCCCCTGACCCCGGAGATGTGGGAGAACTACGTATCACTCCTCGTGCGGACAGGGCAGCGCGCCCGGGCCGAAGCCTTCGTTGCGGAGTGTCTCACGGTGCTCCGGGCAGTGCCCGGCATGGACGACACAGGGCAGCATCTGGTGCAGGCACTGCGTTAGCGCCGGCCCTGCGGCCGGGATGTCAGGAACCCTGCGGGGAAGACGAGAAGAAAGGAACCTGCGATCATGAACAACATTGCGGCGCAGTTGCAGCAACACACCATCACCGTGCTGGTGGAGAACCATCCCGGGGTGCTGGCGCGTGTCGCCGGCCTGTTCGCGCGACGCGGCTTCAACATCGAGTCCCTGGCAGTCTCTGTGACCGATCGTCCGGAAATCTCCCGCATGACCATCGTGGTTGCAGGGGATCACCGGGTGCTGGAGCAGATCACCAAGCAGCTCAACAAATTGATCGAAGTGATCAAGGTGGTGGACTATACCGAGACGGCTGCCGTGGAACGGGAGCTGGCATTGATCAAGGTGAATGCGGAGCCGAAGGACCGGGGCGAAATTATGCAGATCGTGGAGATCTTCCGGGGACGCATCATCGACATGAGCGAGAAAACGTTCATCGTCGAGGTGACCGGCGGCACCGAGAAACTGGACAAGATCATCAGCCTGCTGGATGCCTACGGCATCCGGGAACTGGTGCGCACCGGGATCATTGCCATGGCGCGTGGCGCACGAACAGCAACCCGTGCCGGACGTGACACCGACTGAGCCGGGTAACGCGCTCTGCTGGAGGACCGGGCATGGGCGAAGTTCGTGAAATTGTCGAGATGCCCGTTGTGGAGCGCTGGTTCGCTGTGCTCGCAGTGGTCGGGCCTCTGCTGGGAGTGAGCCTGGGCGCCGGGATCGGGGCGCGCAGGGGCGCGTTGCGCTCCGGGGCTCTCTCGGGATTGTGGGTTGGACTGCTTGGCACGCTCAACTGGGGGCTCTGGCGGCTCTACAACGCGCTGACCGACGTGAATGGGCTGGACACCGTGCGGAACGTGGTGGTGAACGCAGCTGTGTTTGTGGCCATCGGCGCAGGCATTGGTCTGGCCGTGGGATGGTGGAGATCCGGCCCGGCAGCGATGCCCGTGGCCTCTCCAGAGGATGTGCCCGCGGATGCAGACAGGCAGGGCGAAACGGGGACGAGAGCAAGTACAGAGGAGACATAGAACAATATGCCCGCAAAAGTCTACTATGACAGCGACGCGGATCTGCGCGTTTTGAACGGAAAGACGATCGCGGTGATCGGCTACGGCAGTCAGGGGCATGCACATGCGTTGAACCTGCGCGACTCCGGAGTCAACGTGATTGTCGGAGCGCGCAAAGGCAAGTCGTGGGCAGCAGCAGAGAACGATGGTCTGACTGTGATGACCGTGAGCGAGGCTTCGGAGGCTGCCGACATCATCATGATACTGGTCAACGATGAGTATCAGGCCGAGCTGTACCGGACGCAGATCGAGCCTTCCCTGAAGCCCGGCAACGCGCTGGCCTTCGGGCATGGCTTCAACATTCACTTCGGCCAGATCGTACCCCCGGATCATGTGGACGTGTTCATGGTAGCTCCGAAGGGGCCGGGACATCTGGTGCGCCGGGTCTACACGGAGGGCAAAGGCGTGCCCTGCCTGATCGCCGTCCATCAGAACCCCACGGGCGATGCCAGAAACATTGCGCTGGCCTACGCAAAGGCCATCGGGGGAACACGCGCCGGAGTGCTGGAGACCACGTTCCAGGAAGAGACCGAGACGGATCTGTTCGGAGAGCAGGCCGTGCTCTGCGGCGGCACGACTGCGCTGGTGAAAGCAGCGTTTGAAACACTGGTCGAGGCCGGATACCAGCCGGAAATCGCCTATTTCGAGTGCCTGCATGAGCTCAAGCTGATCGTGGACCTGATGTACGAGGCCGGCATCGCGGGCATGCGCCACTCGATCTCGGACACGGCGCAGTACGGCGACATGACGCGTGGGCCACGCCTGATCGACGAGCATGTCCGCCAGACCATGCGCGAGATGCTCCGGGAGATCCAGACCGGTAAATTTGCCAAAGAGTGGATCCTGGAGAACCGCGCCGGGCGTCCGGAGTTCCGCGCGCTGGAGCAACGTGACCGCAATCATGCCATCGAACAGGTGGGGCGGCAGTTACGGGCCATGATGAGCTGGGTGCGCCCGGCCGTGACACCGCAGAGCGTGGAGACCGTACAGCAAGAAGAAGCCAGCGAACGCACCGCGCATATCGAGTGGCGCGGGTAGCCGCAGCCACTGTTGCGCACAGGGTGTGCCAGGGCGAACGGGTAACCGATAACCTGCGTGTGCAGCAACAGGCACACAATCCCGGCGCATCTGATCCGGCATGCAGATCGGGCGCGCCCATGGCAGGTACACGATGAACCATGGCCCGAAAACCAGACAGTGGCGTCTGGAGACGCTTGCCCTGCATGGCGACCCGGCTCTGGGGCCTGTGGCGGGCGCAACCGCGTTGCCGATCCATCAGACGGCGGCTTACAACTTCGCCTCTGTCGAGGAAGCGGCGGCCCGATTTGTGCTGGACGACTCCGGGCCCATCTACTCGCGCATCGGCAACCCCACCGTGTCGGCCTTTGAGCAACGCATGGCCGCGCTGGAGGGAGGCATCGGCGCTGTTGCTACAGCCAGCGGGCAGGCGGCGGCGTTCTTTGCAGTGTGCAACCTGACCCGGGCAGGGGAGAATATCGTCGCCTCAACCTCTCTGTATGGCGGCATCTACTCCCTGTTCCGGAATGTGCTGGCCGGGTTCGGGATCGAGGTACGGTTCGTGCCGGTAGACGATCTGGCGGCGTGGCGGGCTGCTGTGGACGATCGCACAACATGCCTCTATGCCGAAATGATCGGGAATCCTCTGCTGGACACTCCCGATCTGGAAGCGCTGGCAGATCTGGCGCACGCGCACCGTATTCCGCTCATCGTAGACCAGACGGTTCCGACGGCGGTCCTGTGTCAACCTTTCCTGCATGGTGCCGATGTCGTGGTGTACAGCGCGACAAAATACGTGTGCGGGCACGGCACAACCATTGGCGGCGTGGTCGTGGACAGCGGGCGTTTCGACTGGGCCAGCGGGCGATTTCCGCAATTCACCGAGCCAGACCCTCTGTACCCCGGCGTGGTGCTGGCAGAGAAGTTCGGGCGCATGGCCTACCTGATCCGCATGCGCGGGCATCTGTTGCGCGATGTGGGCGCGTGCATGGCTCCCATGACCGCATGGGCTCTGCTGCAAGGAGTGGAAACCCTGCCGGTGCGCATGGCGAAGCACTGTGACAACGCAGAGGCACTTGTGGACTGGCTGGCCGCGCACCCCCGGGTGGAGCGCGTGGTGTATCCCGGCCGGAGAGACCATCCGACCCGGCACAACGCGCAGCGCTACCTGCGCCGGGGCAGTGGTATGGTGGGAATGTATGTGCGCGGAGGGTATCGGGCGGCACAGCAGGTCGTGGAGCGCGTGCAGCTCTTCAGTCACGCGGCCAATCTGGGAGACTGCAAGTCGCTCATCATCCACCCGGCTTCCACGACCCATGCGCCGGTCGCACCGGAGGTCCGGAGAACCATCGGAATCGAAGACCACTTCGTGCGCCTGAGCGTGGGACTGGAACACGTTGAGGATCTGAAAGCAGACCTCGATGCCGCGCTGAACTGACGGCATCCATACGCGAGAGGGCTCGCAGAGGCACATGCGGGATCGAGTGCGCGAAGGAGTGCTGCCCCGACTCCTGAGGCAGCATCGGTTCAACCGGGCGGAACAGGATACCCTGCGAACACTGGCACACAGTGCGCGCGCAGAGGACCGCAGGCGCTGTTTCGACTACCTCTCCTGCGCGTCCGATTTCCGGCGCAACGGCGCGTTGCTGCTGGAGCTGGCGGATCCGCTGGTACTCGGTCGGAGTCATTCTGTGCGCTGGGGCGTTCTGGTGCTGCTCGGGAGTTATTGCGAAGAACACCCGGAGGTGCTCTGGCCTCTGGTAACTCGATGGGGATCCATGCGGAGCCGGAGCCTGCGCGCCGCTGTGGGTGTGTGCATTCTGGAGCACCTGCTGGAATACCACTTTGCAGAGTACTTCGTACAGATCCAGAAATGGTTGGCGGAGGGCAACCGCCGCTTCCGCCTCACCGTGTGCGTGTGTGGGAAGTTCGGGCAGGCCGAAGAACCGGAGAATGCAGTGGCTCTGGATGCCCTGAAAGCTGCTCTGCGATGCCCCGGGAACAGGCGCACGGGGAAGACCGGACGCTTGCAGTAAACGCCCCGCAGGGCATTGCGCTCCTGCCCGAACCAGTGGGCTCCAGAGGGAGGCAAGACAATGGCAACCCGGATCTACATTTTCGACACCACGCTGCGCGACGGGGAGCAATCTCCGGGCGCGTCCATGAACGTCAACGAAAAGATAGAAATCGCCCGGCAACTGGAACGGCTCGGTGTGGACGTCATCGAAGCCGGCTTTCCGATCTCTTCACCGGGCGATTTTCAGGCAGTTCAGGCTATCAGCCGCCTGATCAAAAACTGCACCGTATGCGGCCTGACCCGCGCCATCCCCGGGGACATCGACGTGGCCGCAGAGGCCCTGAAGGATGCCGTCCGGCCGCGCATCCACACCGGACTGGGCGTCTCGGACAGTCACCTCCAGTACAAGCTGCGCATGACCCGGGAGCAGGCGCTGGAGCAGGGCGTGGCCGCGGTTCGATACGCCAGAAAATACGTGGAGGACGTGGAGTACTTCACCGAGGACAGTGGCCGGGCGGACCCGGACTACCTGTGCCGGGTAATAGAGGAAGTCATCAAGGCCGGGGCAACGGTGATCAACATACCGGACACCACAGGATACACTACCCCGCAGGAGTACGGCGCGCTGATCCGGATGGTGGTGGAGCGCGTCCCCAACATCGATCGGGCGATCATTTCGGTACACTGTCATAACGACCTGGGACTGGCAGTGGCCAACTCGCTGGCCGGGGTACTGAACGGAGCGCGTCAGGTCGAGTGCACCATCAACGGGATTGGCGAGCGGGCCGGCAACACCAGCCTGGAAGAAGTGGTCATGG
>JANWZQ010000100.1 GCA_025054835.1 Chthonomonadaceae bacterium | reverse complement strand
CTGCTCGGCGACATCGACCGCTTCGTTGTCGAGCTTTTCTTGCTGGACGAGGCCGACGATCTGCCCGATGATGAGGGGTGGGAAGACGAGTACGGTGAGGACGGTAGGTACGGCCTGCAGTTCGAACAGTCCGACGCTGGCGCTGATGCGTGTGGCGTCACCGACGCGGTCGATCTCGATGTTGAGAGCGGTGCGGAGTCCGGCGATGTTGTGGAAGATGCCTCCGCGGGTGATGTCGACGCGCCATCCGCCGTCGGCCTTGTGGATGCTGGTGACTTCGTAGCCTTTCTGTCGGAAGTGGTTCATGACGTCCTGCGCGACGGGGGTATAGTCGGGCAGGGTGATGGGCACGGTACGTACGGTTTCAAATCCGGAGAAGAGTGGCATGGCTGGCTCCTTTCCTACGCGTGTTACGTGGTGTGCGCTGGTTCTGATACGTCAGGGTGCTGCCTTTGCGCGCAGATGCAGGAACGCGTTGAGTACGGCCATTTCGCAGAGCGCGGTGGTGCAGACCGTCCGGGCCTCCGGTGTGAGCATGGTTTCGAGCTGGTGGAGGAGGCCGATGACCTTCTGGGTTTGCGCGAGGAACTCTTCGTCGGTGACGACGTTGTCGGCCACGACTTTCTGGAAGGAAGGCATTTCGGTGACGTAGTGGTCGAAGAGGATGACACCGGTTTCAGGGTCGAACCAGGGTTTTTCGTTCATGTGCGTGTCTCCTTCAGGATGTTACTGCCGGTCGCGGACGGGCGCGATGCGCGCCCGGGCGTAGAGTTGTTCCCATTCGGGTGAGCCGTCGTCGGGGTGCACCTGCATGGTGACCCCGCGTTCCTGCACGGGCTGGTTGCCGGCGAGGAAGTCGTTCCAACACTGTTGCATGCTGGCGTAGTGCATGACGCGTCCTCCGGGCCAGAGAACAGAGAGGAGGAGCCGGGGTTGTGGGATTTCGAAGGGGGGTGCGATGCGGTAGCGCTGGAGGGCTTCGAGATCGATCTGGACGCCGATGCCGGGTGCTTCGGGGACGCGCGCGTATCCGCCGACGATTTCGATGGGTGTGGTGAGGAGGTCGTCGGCGTAGTTGTTGAGGCAGTTGACGGCGGGCCATTGTGCAGCGGGGAGTACGGCGGCGAGGTGGAGGCAGAAGGCGGTGGTGATGCCGGTGCCGACCATCTGGAGCCAGCAGGTTTTCTCGAATGCGGCGGCGAGTGTGGCCTGCTGGAGGATGCTGGAGACGCCGCCGGAGATGACAAAGCCGTCGCAGGCGTCGTGGAGCGCGACGGTGGGGAATGGGGGCTCTCCGAAGTGGAGGGCGATGGGTCGGGTGGTTTTCTGCCGGAGGTGGCGGAGGCCCTGCAGGTCGCGCTGGAGGATGGGGGATTCGTAGATGGCGACGCGGGGTTCGCGGTCGAGTTCGGCAAGGACGGGCGCGGCGTTTCCGGGTGTGAGGAGCATCTGGTTCCAGTCGATGTCGAGGCGAAAGGCGGGGGGTGTGACGCTGGCGATGGCGTGGATCTGTTCGAAGAGGTCCCACCAGGGTCGGGCTTTGATTTTGTAGGCAGTGTAGCCTTTTGCGAGGGCATCCTGCGCTTCGGCGGCGAGGGCGTGGGGCGGCATGTCGATGTTCCACCAGGAGATGGGGCACCATTCGCGCACGCGCGGAAGGGGCAGGAGACGATAGATCGGGACGCCGAGGGCCTGCCCGACGATGTCGTAGAGTGCCATCTGGAGTCCGGGTCCGAGGGTGTCGTCGCCGAGGAGGGTGGCGGGGTTGGCTCCGCGGGCGCGTTCGATGGCCTGTTCGGGAACGCGGCTCCAGGTGTAGTGGAGGAGGGTCTCGCCGTAGCCGACGATGTCGGGGTCGCTGGTGGTGACGCGGAGGATTTCGCTGATGCGCCATTGCCAGATTTCGCGGGCGTTCCATTGCTGGCATCGCGGGGTGAAGGGGACGTCGAGGACGATGCGTTCGATGTCGGTGATGGTGAGTCCGCGCAGTGGTTTCATGGCTGTGGCCGGAGGTTCTGTGCTTTGCGGATGGCATCGCGGACGGCGTCGAGGCATTGCTGGATGTAGGGCGCGGGGTTTTCGGGGTGTTCCTCGTATTCGAGTGCGATGATGCCCGGGTAGCGTTGCTGCCGGAGGAGGGCGAGGAGGGCCGGTGTGTTGAGGTTGCCTTTGCCGATTTCGGTGAACTCGGGGGGCGCGTCGGGGCGGAGGCGCACGTCTTTGAGATGGAGGGCGAAGAGGCGTTTCTGGAAGGCGCGGGCGGCCTGGAGGGGGTCTTCGCCGGCGCGGAGGTAGTGTCCGGTGTCGATGCACATGCCGATGCGGGGGTGGCGTCCTTTGAGGACGTCGATACCCTGCTGGATGCGTCCGTAGAGGCGGTCTTCGGGTCCGTGGTTGTGGATGGCGATGTGGACGCGGTACTCTTCGACGAGGCGGTCGAGGAGTGGAAGCGCTTCCGGGGCGGGTGATGCGGTGAGCGTGGGGATGCCCATGGCTTTTGCGAACTGGAATTTGCGGCGGGCGTCGGCCTCGTCGGTGGAGAAGCCGAGGACGCCGAAAGCGGCGAGGGTGACGTTGTGAGCGCGGAGGAGCTCTCTGTAGGTGGCGAGGGTGCGGGGGTCGTCGGTGATGGGGAGGTGTCCTTCGAAGGATTCCCAGTAGCGAAGGCCGAGTTCGCGGGTGATTTTCAGGGCATCTTCGACTTTGAAGGCGCGGAGGGAGTAGGACTGGAGGCCCATGCGGAAGGGGGCGTAGGGTGACCTGCGGTTTTGCGCGCGGGCGGTTGCAGGGTGGATTCCTGCGGCGGTTGCGGCGGCGATCTGCAGGAGGGTGCGACGCGAGAGCATGGTGCAACTCCCCGGTTCTGTTTTCTGGCATCAGCGCGTCCGGTTGCTCAGATGCGGCGGGTGCGTTTGGCCCGACTTTTACGCGAGCAGATGACGGGCTGCCGGTTTTTGATGAAGTCGCGCTCGAGCAGCTGGAAGAAGGCCTCGCGTTCCGGCGCGCGGATGACGGCGAGTTCGTGCGCTTCGGCGAGGGCGACCGGGTAGCCATCCCCTTTGTGTATCTGGTCGAGGCAGAGGGTGTGCACGCGCTCGAGCAGCTGCGGGTCGGCGGCGACCCATTGTGGGATTTCGACGCGGGCGACTTCATCTCCTGCATGGAGGTAGAAAAAGTGGATGCGGTGGGTTTCGGGGTAGCACTGGAGGATACGCGAGGGGGACTGGAAGGTGGCGGAGCGGGCGCCGGGAGTGAGGATGCGCGCGAAGAGGTCGGCATCGGTGATGCGCTCGGTGCCGGCGCATTCCGGGGTGCGACGGAGGGGCGCGGGGCGGTTGCGGTCGGGGCAGAAGCGGTCGCAGTCAGCCCGCGGGTGGGGGCACTGGAAGACGCGGAGGGCGTTGATTACGTCGCGGCTTGCGGGTCGGCTGATGTAGCCGACGAGGGGGACGCGATGTTGCTGGAAGCGTTCGAGGGCTCTGTGGAAGTGTTCGAGAGCCTGCTGTCGGAAGGTGTCCGTGTCGTTTTCGAGGGACCAGAGGATGAGGCTGCCGTCGATCAGGGCGATGGCCGGGACGCTGTCGGGGCATTGTGTGGCGGATTCGGCGAGGGCGTCGCACTCGGCAAGGAGGCGTTTGACGGCGAGGCGGCGGGGCGGGATGGCGGCGGGTTCGCCGGGTCCGGTGTCTTCGGGATCGTCTTCGGCGGCGTGGAGGGTGGGCATGGAGCGGAGGGTGGCGGCGGGTTCGGGCCCGTAGCGGAGGGTGATGTGGCCGATGTTGATCAGGTAGCAGAGGGCACAGTCGTGGCGGTCGGAGACGATCTGGGAGCCGTCGGCGGCGTGGACGGTGTACGGGAGGATGCGCGGGGGTGCGGGGTGGATGGCGTCCGGGGGGCAGTTCCATCGCGCGACGAGCCATGAGGTACGGCTATTGTGGAGGCGGAGTGCGGTGGTCTGCCAGTGGCGCGCGGCCTGCTGAAGGCGGCGACAGGCTTCCTCGAGGGCGCGCTGGAATTGCTGGCGCGCACCGGTGTGGGCGGCGGTGAAGTTCTGGATCTGCGCGGCGACTTTCAGGAGGTCGAGCATGGGTGTTGTGCCTGTGTGCCGGTGATGCCGATATGCGGGTGCTATCAGTGATTATAGCATTCCAGCCGGGAGTGATGGACCGGGCGGGGTGCTAGAGGAGGGTTTGCTGCGCCGGGTTTTGCTGTCGGGCGGCGTGGCGGGTGGCGGCGGTGTGTGCGAAGGCCTGGAGGAAGCGCTGGCGGCCGATTTCGTGGGGGACGATGGGCCGGGGGTAGCGCGCGGTGCCGTATTCGGGAACCCACTGGCGCACGAATTCGGCGTGGGGGTCGTACTTTTCCATCTGGAGGGTGGGGTTGAAGATGCGAGTGGCGCGCCGGGGGTCGGTTCCGGTGCCCGCGACCCATTGCCAGCTGCCGTTGTTAGCGGGCCAGTCGCCGTCGACGAGTTGTTGCATGAAGTAGCGTTCCCCTTCCTGCCAGTGGATCATGAGATCTTTGCAGAGGTAGGAGGCGACGACCTGTCGCAGGCGGTTGTGCATCCATCCGGTGGCGTTGAGCTGACGCATACCGGCGTCGACGAAGGGGTAGCCGGTCATTCCGGCTTTCCATGCCTGCAGGTGATGCGGGTTATCCTGCCAGGGGAAGGTGGCGTACTCGGGGAGCATGGGTCCGTGGAGGGCGTGCGGGAAGTGGAAGAGGATGGCGTGGAAGAATTCGCGCCAGGCGAGTTCGTCGATCCATTTGTCGGCGCCGGGGCCTCCGATGTGGCGCGCGGCGCGGTAGGCGTCGCGGATGGAGAGGGTGCCCCATTTGATGTGCATGGAGAGGCGCGAGGTGCTGTTGGGGTTGGCCGGGAAGTCGCGCTGGAGGTGGTATTCCGGGAGGCCGTTGC
Source organism: Chthonomonadaceae bacterium (assembly GCA_025054835.1). GTDB lineage: Bacteria > Armatimonadota > Chthonomonadetes > Chthonomonadales > Chthonomonadaceae > JANWZQ01. The sequence goes on along the minus strand of JANWZQ010000100.1, from coordinate 5,189 downwards.
GGACGAAGTGCGCGAGGCGGTCGTAGGCTCTGGCTTCGCCGGCGGGTTCGATCTGCTGGGAGAGGTGGAGTCCGTAGTCGGCGAGTGCGGGCGGTGGCGCGGAGGGGAAGCGCCGGTCCTGCCGCAGACGGTGGAGGAGGGGTTGTGTGGGATAGGGTTCGGGGATGCGGAGGAGGTTCTGCCAGCGACGTTTGAAGGGGGTGAAGACGGTGTAGGGGCGTCCGTCTTCGGTGCGGACGTCATCGGGATGGACGAGCAGGTGATCCCGGAAGGTGCGGACTTCGATATGGTCGTCCTGCGCCAGTTGTCTCACGCGTTGATCGCGTGCGAGGGGGTAGGGCAGGTAGTCTTCGTTGAAATAGATGCGCGTGGCCCCGACTTCGCGGGCGGTGGCCAGGACGACCTGCGGGACATCGGTGCGCGCGGTGCGCAGGATCAGTTGTCCGCCATGGGATTCGATGCTGCGTGCGAGTTCCTGCAGGGCGTGGAAGAGGAAGGCCGCGCGGGCAGCGCCGATGTCCGGGCTGCGCAGGTAGTTGTCGTCGAGGACGTAGAGGCACCGGACAGCCTCGTTTTCGGCGAGGGCGTGGTGGAGGGCCGTGTTGTCGGTGAGGCGGAGTCCGGTGCGGAACCAGACGAGCGCCGTGGTTTCCGGTCGAGTTTGCAGGGTCATCGGCTTGCTGTCAGGGTCGCGTCAGTCGCGCCAGCCTTCCAGGATTTTCTGGGTTTCGTCGCGGTGATGGGTTTCGTCCTGCAGGAAGTTCTCGATCTGGACGCGGATGCCGATCTCTCCGGCTTCGTCGGCCAGCTGGATAATGCGGGTGTAGGCGGCGATGGCCTTTTTCTCCGCCTCGAGGACATATTCGAGGAGTTGCCGGGCATCGGTGCTGTGAGGCACGGGTTTGGGTGTGGTGGTGGGGATGCCTCCGAGGGCAGAGATTTTCTCTGCCAGATACTGCGCGTGGACCTGTTCGCCAGCGACCTCGGGCTGGAAGAAGCCGACAAGTTCCGGGCGGTGGGGGCCGGTGACAACGGCGGCGTAGTGGAGGTACATGATCATGGCCTGATACTCGGCGGCGAGCTGGTCGTTGAGCGCTTCGATGAGGACTTCTTTGCTCATGGTGTTCGTCTCCTGTGCGCCGGCCGGAGGTCCGGCGGATTACGGGTGATATCTTCTCCGGATACGTTCAGGGCGCGGGAGAAGTTCCGGAGGTTTCGGGGGAGACGAACTCGACGTTGTGCAGTTCGAGAGTGTTCTGCATGGCGCGCAGGGTATCGATGGCGTTTTTTGCGGCGGTGGCGCGCAGTCCCGCTTTTTCGGCGGCTTGCAGGAAGCGCCGCCCTGCCTCGGCCTGTGCCTTCGGGATGAGGTTTTCGTCTTTCCAGAAGGGGCCGCTATGGCTGCTTTCGACGTGGAGGCGCACGGTGGGCGGGTAGAGGGTGACGGGAGGCAGGGTGACGCGCAGGCGGATGCGCCCATCAGGTTGCGGGATGCGGGTGACGCTTTGCGGCGTGATCTGCGACAGGTCGATGCCGGCCTCGACGGTGCCTTCGGCGATGATGAGGGCCCGGTTGCGGGTAGCCCACTGGACGATCTGTTCTGCCCCGGGGATTCCTGCGAGCCATCCTTCGGGTTTCTGCGCGGTTTCGAAGCGGAGGACGTCCTTCATGTGGTAGGAGGCGGTGTGCAGGTGGCCCAGTTGCCGTATGGCGAGCAGGACGGGCCGCGTGTCGATCTGGCTGTCGTGGCGTTGAGGAGCAAAGAGCAGGCGCAGGCTACCGTAGAGCAGAAGGACCAGCAGGGTTGTGAGGGCCAGCAGGGCGCATCCGGCTCCCGGTGTATGGCGCATGGTGCCCGGGTGCCCGGATGCGGGAGCGCGGGTTGCATGCTGGAGATTTTTCAGTTTCCACAGGCAGGGCCAGAGCGGCACGGAAGCCTCCCCGGATGTTGATTGACCGACGATAGTTCGGGAGCGCAGGCATCTGCACGGGCGTAGATATGGAGTGGGGTCTGCGATGCCCTCAGAGGAGATACGCAAAAAGTATCCGGGATGTTGGCGGCTTTTCTGTGGGGGCGATCGCGAAACATTTCACAGGAGTGTTTTCTGCGGGTGCCCGGTTGGGGGTACAATGAGCGCAGTGCTGTGCCCCTGAGGAGTGGTCTGATGGAGACATCTGCGGCTCCAGCGGCCGTTTCAGATCGTAATGTCCGTTTCGCGCGTTTCGCGTGGGGGCTTCTGGCGTACAACCTGCTGGTGATCCTGTTCGGGGCGTTTGTGCGTGCTACGGGTTCGGGCGCGGGTTGTGGCAGTCACTGGCCTCTGTGCAACGGCGCGGTGATTCCCCGTCCCCGGAGCGTGGAGACATTGATTGAGTTCACGCACCGTTTGACGAGTGGCGTGGACGGTGCGCTGGTGCTGGCGCTGGTGGTGTGGGCGTTCCGGGCGTTTCCTCGCGGGCATCGGGTGCGTTTTGCAGCGCTGTTCACGCTGTTGTTCACGGTGACGGAGGCGCTGATCGGGGCGTTGCTGGTGAAGAATGCGTGGGTCGTGGATGATGCTTCGATGGGCCGGGCAGTGGCCATGGCAACGCACCTGGCGAACACGTTTCTTCTGCTGGCGGCTCTGACACTGACGGCGTGGTGGGGTGGCGGCGGACGCGCGGTGCAGTGGCGCGGTCAGGGCGCAGTCGGGTGGGCGCTGGGTGTGGCGCTGGGTGGTACGCTGCTGCTGGGGGTGAGCGGGGCGATCACGGCACTGGGCGACACGCTCTTCCCGGTGCGCAGTTCGGCGGAGGCGATTGCGCAGAGTCTGACGCCGGGAGCGCATTTTCTGGTGCGTCTGCGTTTGCTGCATCCGCTCATTGCGGTGTCGGTCGGGTTGTATCTGCTGCTCATCGCCGGGCTGGTGGGGCATTTGCGTCCTTCGGTGGAGGTGCGGCAAGCCGGTCGATGGCTGGCGGCCCTGTTTGTTGTGGAAATCGTAGCCGGTCTGGTGAACAAGGCGTTGCTGGCTCCAGTGTGGATGCAGCTGGTGCACCTGCTGCTGGCGGATCTGACGTGGATTGCTCTGTTGCTGGTGACAGCGTGCGCTCTGGCGGAGGGAGTGCCCCGGGTGGAGCTGGCAGTCGGTCAAGCGGCTTCTGCGGTTCCGGCGCATGCGGGTTCCGGGCGTGCGGGTTGGCGGGATTATGTGGCGTTGACCAAGCCCCGGGTGATCAGTTTGCTGTTGTTCACGACGCTGGCAGCGATGTTCATGGCGGCGGGCGGGTGGCCCGGAGGTGGTCTGCTGTTCTGGGTCGCTGTGGGGGGCTACATGGCGGCGGGCGCGGCCAACGCGATCAATATGGTGATTGATCGGGATATCGACGGTCGGATGCAGCGGACGGCGCGGCGCCCGACGGTAACGCGCTCGATCTCTTCGGCGCATGCGCTCTGGTTTGCTTTTGCGCTGGCGGGGAGTGCGTTTGTGATTCTGTGGGTGGCGGCGAACCTGCTGGCGGCCTTGCTGGCGCTGGCCGGTCTGGTGTTCTATGTGGTGATCTACACGCTGGGGTTGAAGCGGCGGACGTGGCAGAACATCGTGATCGGTGGGGCAGCCGGGGCGTTTCCTCCACTGGTCGGATGGTCGGCAGTAACGGGAGATCTGAGCCCGCTGGCGTGGTATCTGTTCGCGATTATCTTCGTGTGGACGCCGGTGCATTTCTGGGCGCTGGCTCTGCTGTTGAAGGATGATTATGCGGAGGCCGGGGTGCCGATGCTGCCGGTGGTGCTGGGTGAGCGAGTGACGGTGGCTCAGATCGGCCTGTACGCGATCGGAACGGCGATTGTTTCGCTACTACCGTTTGTGACCCGGGAGGTGCACGGGGTGTATCTGGTTGCCGCGGTAGTGTTGAATCTGGCGTTGCTGGCGCGTGCGTTTCAGCTGTATCGTGTGCCGGATCGCCCGCGGGCGAGCTCGCTGTTCCACTATTCGATGCTGTATCTGGCCCTGCTGTTTCTGGTAATGGCGATCGATCGGGCGCTACACCGGGCGGGGCCGTTGCTGTGAGATTTTTTGCTCTGGTGGCAGGAGTTGCCTGCCGGGATGTGGAACGTTGGGGTCGTTGGTCCTGTTCCTGTTGCTGTGAAGTAACCGGATGTGTGCCATAATAACTACTGTGCCTGCCGGGACGGCTCTCGCAGGCTCTGAAGTGGTACAACGGCCCCGCGTTTGAATTCCGCAGAGTTGTCGGCCGGGAGATCAGGCAACTTTATTCGTGAAAAAAAGCACAAAACGTTTATAAAGGGCAAGGGATAGCTGCGCCCGTGCTTTGGAGCGCGCAAGGAGCATGCAGTTATGGCTCAGGTGTTTCATCCTGCTGCAAATACGCTGGCGAAGATCAGTCTGGTGCTGGTGGCCGTTGGGCCACTCGCGTTGATCTGCACGGCGTCGGCGATCAGTCGTTCGGCGTACAACACGAAGGTGGGGGTTCCGATCGAGCAACCGATCCCGTTCAGTCATGAGCATCATGTGAATGAGCTGGGGATCGACTGCCGGTACTGCCACACTTCAGTGGAGAAGAGTGCGCACGCGAGCATTCCGGCCACGGAAACCTGTATGTCGTGCCATTCGCAGATCTGGACCAACAGTCCCCTGCTGGAGCCTGTGCGGGAGAGCTATCGCACGGGCACCCCCATCAAGTGGAACGTGGTCAACAAGGTGCCGGAGTTCGTGTACTTCAACCACAGCATTCACATTAATCGCGGGATCAAGTGCAACACCTGCCATGGTCCGATCCAGAAGATGCAGCTGGTGCAGAAGGGGCAGGCTTTCTGGATGGCGTGGTGTCTGGAATGCCATCGCAACCCGGAGATCGGTGTGGGCAAGCGAGAGGATGTGTTTGCCTTCTATGAGCGCGTGCAGATGGGCGACGCAGCGTTGACTCCGGAGGAGCGGGCGCTGGCCAACGGGGTGAGTTACAAGCGTACGGCCGCGGAGCTGGAGGAAGCTCGCAAGCTGGTAGCCGAGTACGGGATCAAGACCAAACAGCTGTCTGATTGCTGGATCTGCCATCGCTAGACAGGGGTAAGTGACTGCAGTGGAGCCTATGGAGAACAGGAAGAACCCTTCTTCGGACATGGAAGCCCTGCGCGCGCGCCTGCAGGGGGGGAGTGCACCGGAGTTCTGGCGCAGTCTGGAGGAGCTGGC
>JANWZQ010000093.1 GCA_025054835.1 Chthonomonadaceae bacterium | reverse complement strand
CCTACCACAGTGACCCCGGCAGTCGGGTGCGCGTGTGCGGGGCCCAGATCGGGGGCGCGGTCCCCCACCAGCGGGGTTGCGGCAAATGCCTCAAAGCCTCCCCGACGCAGGTCCGGCAGAGCGCTCGGCCGGTCTGCACGTGCCGACCACTCGTAGAAGTAGACAGGAATGTCCAGCGTATTGGCCAGATCGTCGCCAATGCACCGGGCCAGTTCCACAGCCCCTTCCCGTCCTGCTCCCTGTAGCGGGACTACCGGTACCACATCGATCGCGCCGGCGCGCGGGTGCACGCCCTGATGTGCTCGCAGATCGATCTGCTCCACGGCAACGCGAGCCGCGTTCCATACGGCGGCACGCACGCCCTCCGCATCACCCAGAAACGTCATCACACACCGATGATGGTCAGGGTCTGAAGAGAAGTCGATCAGGAGCGCACCGGGTGTGTCCCGGATCGCTTGCGCGATTGCAGCCACCACCTCAGGCCGGCGCCCCTCACTGAAATTGGGGACACACTGATAAATAGAGGTCATCGGGGCATACAGGAAAAGCGTACTCCCGATCTGCTCGCACAGGATCGGGAGTACGCGGGGAGATCAAGGACGCACGTTAACGGTGGCAGTGCCCGTACGTACGCCATCCGTAACGATCAACACCTGCTGGCCCACTTCCTTGAACCGCACCAGGATCGTCACCTCCGACTGGAAGAACAGCTCTGGCGCACGCCCGGCCGGGTCCGGATGATCGATGTCGTATGCAAAGCCGGGCGCCAGAACGTCCAGATCCTGCGTGCCACTCGGTAGAGTGGACAGCACAGCGAATTGTCGCGGCACGAACGCATTATTCTGCGTGTCAATATCGAAGACCGGGATGGGCGATCCGTCGCGCGCTACCGCCGTCACGGTCACCGGTACCAGCTGCCCCACACGTACCGACGAGGCCACGCGTATCCGGTACCGGTCCTGCCCCTCGGCCGCCAGCCCGCGGATGGAGACAAAGGCGGAACTGGAGGTGCCGTTGCGGTCCGTGACGATCAACTCTACCAGTCCCGAAGCCACCGGGAAGATGCGCGTGTGCACAATCGAGGACTGATTGTTGAACCGGAGCGTGCCCAGCGAACGCAACGCCCCGCTCGGTTCGCGCATCGCCAGCTGGACCGTTGTGGTAATGGGCACTGGTTGCTGGTTGGGCCCGATTGCCGTGATCTGGAAGCTGTACGCAGTCTTCTCACTGATATCAGGCAGGAAGAAGAACGCTGGTATGAACACCGGTCCACTGATCTGATAGCGCGTGGCGCGCGCCGGGGGCTCCGGTCCCAGCCCGTACACTGCGAGCCGGCGACTACCAACCGCAAACACTTTGCCGTTGGCTACAACCGGTACTGAGTGACGGACATACTGCCCGGCCAGATCGGTCTGACCACGGGCCAGACCGTTGAACAGAACCTGCGATACGTCGTTAGCGTCGTGGGCGTACAGCACCGCGTACGGGGCAGGCTCCTGCCCGCCGGGCAACACGGGCGCTGGATAGTAGGGTGCCAGCGTCCAGACGATGCCGTTCTGGGTACCGTTAGCCGAGATCACCGGAGAAGCACCCGGGTAACCGATCCGGATCGGGGATCGGCGCTCCGCAATCGGATTGATCCGGGCGTTGGATACTGTGAACTGCTTGAGCACGTCCCCCGCGCCGTTGTAGTACAGCCGGCCGTTGAAGTAGGCCGGCGCCCCGTAGATCGGGCCTACTGCATTGCGGATGGTCTGCACCGCCGCATCGAACCCGATGTTGAACTCGCCCATGCGGAACTCATTGGGGTTCTGCTTATCGGTGCGATCCAGCAGGTAGATCCGCCCTTCCAGGCCGCCGGCAACCGCCAGGTTCGGGTGTGCGGCATTACCCACCGAGCCGGGCAGCAGCACCACGCCTCCGGTGGAGAGGTCATACCCTTCGTCGGTCAGGAAGGTATGATTGAACGGGGTGAAGTAATCAGCCACGGTCAGGTTCGGGCGCAGCTTCACCACGCTCATCCCGTAGTTACGGCCCTCCAGATCAACGTCGAACGTGCCCAGACCGATCGCGGCGTAGACGTTGCCGTTGGCGTCAGCGGCCAGGCCAGACCCGCTCTGCCCGATGCCACCACCCACGGAACGATCGGGGTCGAACTGGGCATCTGGCGTGGTGCAGAACACGGCCAGCTGCTGCAGGTCCGACGCGCGATAGGCCATGATCCAGCCATGATAGTCCGGCAGTTCGGCATGGGATCCCCACGCGATGTAGATCACCCCGTTGTGCAGCAGCAGGGCTGCCTGCTGGTTGTGCATGCGCGGGTCGAAGGTCAGATAGGTCACCGAGGGATTATTCGGGTCAGGTTCCGCCTCGCTCGCGGTGCCTTCCACACGCGCCTCGATGTTCACCGGGGGCACCCGATCGCGTCCCGTCACGATGTCGATGGCGTAGAGCCGCTGGTAGTAGACCCCGAGCTCTTTGGAGCGCACCACCACATACATCGTCTGGGTCTGCAGATCGATCACCGGGGTGCCCACGATGCCGATCACCGGGTAGATGTCGTAGTAGTCCGGGAAGATATCGAAGCTGGGTACCGGCCCGATCTCCACCAGTTCAAAATTGAACGAGCGTTGCCAGTAGGGACGCGCGAAATTCCCCTTGGCCTCGTCGGCATCGAAGGCGTAGATCGTGTTGTTGGCTGTGCACACGTAGACCACGTTGCGCAGCATCATCAGGCCGGTGTAGGCGTCGGTCACAGGAACGTTGGAAACGTAGAGTGGCTGAGCATGGATCTCGCCGTCCACGCGCCGTTCGAACAGCTTGGTAAACACCAGACGTTGACCGGATGGCGTGGTGATCCCGTTGCGCACCACCGAGGGCGTCAGGATCGTCTCGTTCGGGTTCACGCCTGTGCGCGCCGAATCCATACGGTGCGTCAGAACATGCACGCCGGTGAACGGCTCCGGCAGTGGAACGCCCAGCGGGTCCCCGAGCTGTGCGTGCGCGGGTATTGCCAGCGCAATTGCCGCGCTGAGGAATACCCGGAAGACCGCAGCAACGCGTTTCCACCCGGCGACAGGGCGTAATGCGTCCAATACGAGTGACATGGCGTGTCGGTTCTCCTCTCTGGACTGCATGGAGATCAGGCATGGCCTCGATCAGTGCGGCGAGAACGTGCACGCAACAGGGCCATGCACAACAGAGGAGCAGAAACTTTTCCTCTGATGCGAAAGAACATTCGGGGGGAGAGGAACGTACTCTTTGCTACTGCAGTTTAGATGGAAACGCCGGGAATTCCTGCCCGAATTTCCATTGTTCGCAGAAATTAACGGAAGAAATAAGCCAGGTGAACAGCAACCGGCCGCCTCTCCATGCTCCTCATCGGGTACGAAGAGGCGGCCCGGATCGCTACGGATAGAACCCCCGGAGGGTCGTCGCATCCGCAACGCGCTTGACACCGATCAGGTAGGCTGCAAGGCGCATATCAACTTTTTCCTTCCGGGCCATCTCACGCACGTCCCGATAGGCGCGGATCAGGATCTTCTCCATCTTCTGATTGACCTCTTCTTCGTGCCAGAAGAAGAACTGCAGATCCTGCACCCACTCGAAGTAGGAAACGACCACGCCGCCAGCGTTGGCGAGCACATCTGGCACCAGAAAGACTCCCCGCTCCTGCAGGATCCGATCGGCGGCCGGAGTGGTCGGGCCGTTCGCCCCTTCAATGATGATGCGCGCGCGAATGCGGTGCACGTTCTCCAGAGTGATCTGGTTCTCCACGGCCGCCGGGATCAGCACATCCGTGTCCAGCTCCAGGAGCTGCCTGGGAGTGATGGGGTCACCTCCGCCGTGCGCGAGAATGGAACCCTCCCGGCGTGCGCAGTCCCGCAGGGCGGGGATGTCCAGTCCGTTCGGATTGTACAGGCCACCCTCCGCATCGCAAACCGCTATCACCCTGGCACCGATCTCATGCAGGATGCGCGCGGCAACGCTTCCCACGTTCCCGAAACCCTGGATCGCGAAGCGTGCTCCCCGCATGCTTATGCCGTTGTCTCGCAGAGCCTCCTGTGCAATGAACACGATGCCTCGCCCGGTGGCGTCGCTGCGCCCTTCGGATCCACCGACCGCGACCGGCTTGCCTGTGACAACCGCCGGAACCGTATGTCCGACGTTCATCGAATAGGTATCCATGATCCAGGCCATGGTCGCCGCGTCGGTGCCCATGTCCGGCGCCGGGATATCGGTATTGGGACCGATCAGAATGCTGATTTCGGAGGTGTAACGCCGGGTCAGGCGCTCCAGCTCGGAGTGGCTCAGGGTGCGCGGGTCACAGACAACGCCACCCTTGGCGCCGCCGAACGGAATGTTGACAATCGCGCACTTCCACGTCATCCACATGGCCAGCGCGCGCACCTCATCCAGATCGGTGTGCGGACTGTAACGGATACCGCCCTTCGCCGGACCACGGGCCACGTTGTGTTGCACACGATAGCCCGTGAAGACACGCGTCTGGCCATCGTCCATCTTCACCGGGAAGTGCACGATCAGCTCGCGTTCCGGATATTTGAGCACCTCATGCAGACCGGGGTCGAGCTCCAGGTACTGTGCCGCGGTCTCCAGTTGCTCCAGAGCAATATGATAGGGATTGACATTCTCACGGGGCGTGTCGCGCGGGGTGCTCCCCGGTTGTACCGGTCGACCTGACTCGGAAAGGACGGGTGCAGTGTTCATCGACTCCTCCTCGAATCGCTGGCGTGCCGCCATTGGCCACGCACGAATTGTCTGACCACAGGAAAGTCTGCATCCTGTGGCATATCGATTGCATCCGCAAAATCTCTACCTACTATATCTACGATGATCTGCGGAAAAGCGCACACTCGCTTTCATTATTGCCACAGGAGGAAGAAATATTGCGTTTGGAAGGTACGGAAATCCGACGCACTGCGCTGCTCGCAACGCGTTCTGCAGAGCCGATGTCTCTCTGGCCATTATAATTCCACACAACGTGTTGATGTACAGCGCACAACGGGCACGCGATACGCCCTCGAGGTGAGGCGCAGGAGGTGTCTGGTTGACGCTCCAGAGAGGGGTATGTTATAATACCGGCGTGTCCTGCTGGCAATGGAGCCTGCTCCTGCACAGGTTGTGGCTGACAGGATGACGCCCTCCCCGGTGGCGCGTTGCGCGTGGTGGAAGACCTGCAGAGGATGGCGATGGTGACGACCGACGAATTCGAGGTTCTGAGGCAACAGATACAGCGGCTGAAGAAGGAGCTGGCTGAGGTCAAGCAGCGGAACGCCGAGCTGGAACGCGTGCGCTCCAGTGCGGCGCCCGAAGTCGGCGAGTTGCCGGTCGCTATCAGTGAGTTCGAAGAGACCCTTCGCCGTCTGGTGCAACGCACAGCCATGATCGTGCAGGCCGAGAAGTGTGTGATCATGGTGCGGGACCGTGAGACCGGGGATCTGGTAGCCCGGCCGCCCGCCTTCGGAATGACGGACGAGGAGTTGCGCGAGTTCCGGATCAGTCCCGACCGGGGGATCTCCGGCGCTGTCTTCCAGTCGACGGCAGCCGGGATTTTTCATGACGCGGCCACAGACGAGCGCGCAGTTGCCGAAAATCTGGTGCGCTTCCGGATACGGAACGGAGTGTCGGTGCCCCTGCTGATCGAGAAACGCGACGAGGAAAACCGGATCGTCGACCGTATCACAGTGGGCGTCCTGCATTGCTTCAACAAGCGCTATGGCGGGGAGTTCATCGAGGAGGATGTACGCCTGCTGGAACGCCTGTCCCGCAATGCGGCAGCCGTGATTGCCAATGCGCAGATGTTTCAGGAGGTGGTTGAGGAGAAGCAGAAGCTCGTCCATACTCTGGAAAGTCTGACCGCAGGTCTCATCTTTCTCAACCAGCGGGGCCGCATCGGACAGATGAACACGCAGGCACGCGCCATGTTCGCCGTGCCAGAGGATTTCAATCCAATTGGCAGGCCCATCGAAGAGGTCGTGCGGCACGAAGAGTGCCTCAAGCTACTCCACCGCAAACTCGAGGAGCTGTGTCACCCGCAGAAAGAGGAGGAAGTCGGGGGGATCCGACAACCCGACGAGATCACGGTGCACGACAAAGATGATGTGGAGTACATCTATCAGGTGCACGCGACCAGCGTCACGGATGACAACGGGAACCCCCTCGGGACTGTTTTCCTTTTCACCGATATCACCGATCTGCGCCATGTGGAGCGCATGAAGACCGAGTTCGTCTCCATCGTTTCTCATGAACTGCGTACGCCCCTGACGCCGATGAAGGGCTTCGTGCGCACGCTGCTGGACGACGAGAACGAAGAGTGGTACACTCGTGAGGACCGCCGTGAGTTCTACAAGATCATTGAGGAGAATGTGGATCGATTGGGGCGGTTGATCGACGATCTACTCAATGTATCGCGTATCGAACGCATGGGAGCGGCAGGCCTCGATATGAAGTGGGAAGAGGTCGACCTGCGCAAAGCGGTCGAAGATGTGGCAACCGTGCAGCGCGCCCGCACGAACAAGCACACTATCGTGGTAGACTTCGACCCGGAAACGATCGTTGTGGAGACGGATCCGGACAAGATCCAGAACATTCTGCACAACATTATCTCCAACGCCATCAAGTACTCCCCGGACGGGGGCGAGATCCGGATCATCGGGCGCCTCGAGCCTGCTACTGAGACAGAACCCGAGAGCGTGCTGGTGGGTGTCAAGGATCAGGGCATCGGAATGACCGAGCATGATCTGAAAGCAGTGGGTAACAAGTTCTACCGCACGGCCCAATCAAAAAGCATCGGGGGTACAGGTATCGGCCTGTTTCTGGTGATCAACCTGCTGAAGGCGCATCGGGGTAGGCTCTGGCCGGAGAGCGAGGGACTGGGCAAAGGATCCACATTCTGGTTCCGCTTCCCGGTACGCCAGCCACGCGATGAAAACGGGAACATCCTGCCCCTGACGATGGATCTCAAAGAGTAGGCATCGTGCGGATACGCGTACTGCGAGAGCCAGAAGCCGAAGGTCTGCCGTTGCCAGAATACGCAACCCCCGGATCTGCGGGCATGGATCTGCTCGCTGCAGTGCCTGAGCACGCTCCCGCAATTCTGCTACCGGGGCAACGTCAACTGATCTCAACAGGACTGCGCATTGCCATTCCCGAGGGGTATGAGGGACAGATCCGCCCGCGAAGTGGTCTGGCGCTCAAATATGGGATCGGTATGGTCAACGCACCGGGTACCCTGGACGCGGACTACCGGGGCGTTGTGCAGGTTCTGCTGATCAACTGGGGAGACGCGCCGTTCACCATCCGGCGCGGCGATCGGATCGCGCAACTGGTGATCGCTCCCGTGATGCGTGCCACACTCGCAGAAGTCACCGCTCTCGACGAAACAGTACGGGGCGAAGGGGGATTCGGCAGTACCGGGTAGGAAAGAGAGAACGGGCCGATGGTCTGCTCTGGATGTAGAGTGTCCCTGTCAGATGACTACCGGTATTGCCCTCATTGCGGGCAACCTACTGCGCTGGCAGAAGATACCGGTTCGTGTGATGGGACTGCCGCTGTTTCCTCTGCAGGGGCGCTGACCCGTCTGGCCAGTGAGGACGTCTCTGGCTCCCTGCAGACTCTACTCGCACAGGCCAGCCTGTGCCGCATCCGCCAGCAGTGGGATCGGGCGATCGAGTACTGCATCGCCGTATTGCAATCCCAGCCCGGCAATCAAACTGCGCATGCCCTGCTGGGAGCCATCTATCAGGATCAGGGGAAGCTGGATGAAGCCATCCAGTGGTACCGGATGGCAGTAGAGCTGGGGCCCAGTCCGGCTGATGAAGCCCGGCTGCGCCAGCTGGAACACGAACGCGCTCGACAGGTGCGCGCACAGAATGCACGCCTCGTCGGGCAGGGGCTCTCCGCCGCACTGAATGCCGATGGAAGCGTGCGCGCCGGTACCACACAGCTGATGGGACTCTCTCCGCGGAGCTGGCTCACCGGAATGACGCTGCTGGCCACAGGGTTCACCACCGTGATGCTGGCTGCCTTGATCGGGCTGAAGGTCGGGCGCCGCGCGTCGGAAACAACAGCAGCGTCTGTGGCCAGTGCTCCACCTGCAGCGACCTCGTCGCAAAATGCCCCGTCCTCAACACGAAACGTCACAGCAGGCCAGGATGGTCACGGCACTGTGTTGGAAGCGCGGCCCGGTACCGCGCCGCCTGCTGGAAGTGGCCTGCGACCGGATACGTCGGTATCGGGTGCTCTGGCCACAACCACAACGCCCGCGACGTCCGGCCCGGTCCGTACGCCGCAGAACCTGCCGCCTGCGCCGGTATTGCGCGTGCAACCCTTCCCGGCGCCTCCGACCAGCGCCCGTGGCGCCATCAGGCCAGAGGGAGGAATGAGCCCCACGTCGCAAGCGCTCCTACCGCTGCCCGATGGGATGTATCTGGCCCGGGTACATCAGGGCTCCGGTGGTCAGGACGCTTCACTGCTGGTCACATCGCCGCTCACGACGTCCACGGCCACAAGCGCATCGGCGCGAGAACTGATGGTGCGTAACGTCTATCGTGCTGCACGCGCCTTCTTCGCACTCCACCCACACACAAAGCATGTAACGGTCTACATACAGGAAGGGGTAGATCCCGGGGTTGTGGGTCCAACCCTGTTACTGGCAACCATCGATCGTGCTGCCGCCTATGAGGCGGATCCTGACGGCGATGATCTCCACACGCTCGAACAGGCGTTGACGCAACTGAGTGTCGTGGGAGCACCGCAGGACAGTACGTCCTCTTACAGCAACCTATCTTCCGCAAGCGGTGATGCGTAACGCTCCAGAGACCGGCTCCCGTGCGGGAGCCGGTCTTCACATGGCGTGCTGGCGCACGTGCTATAATGACTCTGGCAGGCTATCCTGCTGGCGCCTGCACCGTCGACCGAGCACTGGCCCTGTGGCCTTTGTGACGATGCAAGAGGAGATCCCATGAAAGTGCTGGTAGTGGATGACGAACTGCCTATCGTGGAAGCCGTCTCCTACAACCTGAAGAAAGAGGGGTACGAAGTCCTGACCGCAGGTGATGCGGAACAGTGTCTGGAAGTGGCCCGACGCGATGCTCCGGATCTGGTGTTACTGGATGTCATGCTACCCTCCGCAAGTGGTTTCGACGTGTGCCGGATGCTGCGCAAGCAGAGCAATATTCCCATCATCATGCTGACAGCCCGGGCTGATGAGACCGATCGCGTGGTCGGGTTGGAGCTGGGCGCAGATGATTATGTGACCAAACCGTTCAACATGCGCGAGCTCATGGCACGGGTAAAAAGCGTGCTGCGCCGCACAACCGCACAGGATGTGCATCTGCTGGCGCAGACGCCTATCCAGTCCGGCAATCTCCTCATCGATCCTGCGCGTTACGAGGTGCGCGTCAACGATCGGGTGGTGCCCATGTCGCCGAAAGAGTTTGAGCTGTTGCGCTTCCTCGTAACGCACCCGGGACAGGTGTTCACGCGACAGGTGCTGCTGGATCGTGTCTGGGGGGCGGAGGCGTACGTGGAGGAACGCACGGTCGACGTGCACGTGCGGTGGTTGCGCGAGAAGATCGAGGCCAATCCCTCGCAACCAACCCGTCTGGTCACGATCCGCGGAGTGGGCTACAAGTTCAACGAGTGATCCGGAGCAGAGCAAGGTGTCGGACGTACGACCAGAGGGCGATACCCGGGGGTCCCGGCCCTCTTCTCTCCTGCAGACGTTTCTCCCTGTACTGCTGGCAGAGATGGATATCGGCGTGCTCCTGCTGGATAACCAGCGACGCATTCTGGAGAGTAACGCCGCCGCACACCGGATGCTGGGCGCGCGGGAAGGGAGTCTTCCGGGCCGAACCCTTCTGGAAGCCACTCTCTCCTATGAGTTACTCCATCTGCTCGCCACGGCGCAGAACTCCGAGACGCCCCTGCAGCAGGAGTTGCGCCGGGGCAGCGAACTTGCGGCGCGCATTCTGGAGGTGCGCATTGTTCCTCTGAAGAGTCATGGTGGTACCACCTCCGGTACGAGCGTGCCGCCGATGCCACGCTTCCTGCTGTTGCTGAAAGATGTCACCGAATTACGTCGTCTGGAGACCGTGCGACGTGATTTTGTGGCCAACGTCTCCCATGAACTGCGCACCCCTCTGGCCTCCATTCGGGCCATGGCCGAGACGTTGCAGGATGGCGCGATCGAAGATGTTGCGGTAGCGCGCCGGTTCGTCAGCATCATTGTGGGTGAGGTTGAACGGCTGACGCGCATTCTGGAGGATCTTCTGGTGCTCTCGCGCGCCGAGTCGAAACTGCCCGAGTATAACCATTTCGCGCTGCATCAGTTGATCCGGGATGTGGTCGAGCGCTTCCAGCCGCAGGCAGAAAAAGCCGGTATCCAGCTCACCTATCAGGTGCCCGATCCACTGCCAGCGACCGCCAACCGCGATCAGATCGAGCAGGTACTGGTCAATCTGATCGACAACGCGATCAAGTACACGCCCTCCGGCGGAAAAGTGCGCGTGGAGGCCGAGTGTCAGGAACGTCAGATCGTCGTGAAGGTGTCGGACACCGGGATCGGGATTATGAGCCAGGACCTGCCCCGGCTGTTTGAACGTTTCTATCGTGCCGACAAGGCCCGTTCGCGCCAATCGGGGGGAACGGGCCTCGGTCTATCCATTGTCAAGCATATTGTCGAGACGCACGGAGGGCGCGTGAGTGTGGAAAGCGAGTACGGGCGGGGCAGTGTGTTCTCCTTCACCCTGCCACGACGGGATGCCTACTCCTCCTCGAGGTCCATACCCGGCTCGTCCGCTTCCAGCTCGTCCTCGTAAAGGTCTCCTGTGTCCGGATCGCCGAGCATATCCGGATCCATATCTGCCTTCGGGTCTTCGTCGTCAGCATAAGAAGCATGGCGCAAAACGTCATTACCAAAGCTGTAGGACGAGCCATGCCGCTGACGTGCCTCCTCGCAGACAAATTTGACTTTGACATCGGCCAGCCAGAGCGGGATCTTGGGCATGGGCTTGCCTGTCTCAGAACAGACGACTTCACGCACTTCCACATCAGGCTTTCGCATAGATCCTTACTCCTCAGGTCCTCTGTCGTGTAGTGTCCATGGGTGTCGGGGCGGAAGCAGGCTCAGAAGAACCCGTTCCTTCTCTGTGCGTTCCAGAAGAGGGGCTGCTGGATGGACGCGCCGGGTGCGGTGTGGCCTGGTGTTGCAGGATAGACAGCAGGCCATTGAACAGCATGAGAATACCAGCACCCAGATAGATGAGCGACGCACTGGGGTTTGGCGTCTGCCCCGGCTCCGCCAGCAGCCGGTTCCCGGTGGCAAAGCCGCCGATACTGATCAGGATCAGCGCAATGCCAATCAGAACAAACGTGTTCAGGTAGCGCAACATGATCTATCTCGTCCTCATCTGGCTCCACGCACGAGGGGGCACAGGTGCTGCGCCCGCGAAGCGTTTGAATAGTATACCCCGATTCTGCCCGACGCGTTAAGCGTTCTCGCTGCCGGCACCGGACGCGGAGCCCCCGGTTTCGATACTCTGGCGCTGGCGGATGAACTCGGCAAGTGCCTGCTGCCACGGGCGCAGGAAGTCCCGTCCCTGCAATTCCAGAGCATAGCGCCGCAGTACGGAGTAGGCTGGCCGCCGCGTTGGTCCGGGATACTCCGAGGCAGGGATCGGCTTCACTTCCATGGTAGTCACCCCTGCCAGCTCCAGTGTCTTCCGTGCCAGTTCAAACCAGGAGCATTGCCCGGCATTGACAATGTGGTAAGTCCCGTAAAGCGGGGATGTCAGCAGCTCCACAAGCGCGTGGGAGAGATCACGCGTGTAGGTGGGGCTGCCGAACTGGTCCGCAACAACAAAGCGTTCGCGGTGCGTACGCGCCAGCTGCAGCATGCGGTCCGGGAAGCTCTTGCCTCCGTGGACGCCGAACAGCCATGCGGTACGCACGATGAAATGCTGCCGGCAGAGTTGCGCCACAAAGCGTTCCCCGGCCAGTTTGGAGGCCCCGTAGCGATTGATCGGGTTGGGAGGATCGAACTCCGTGTACGGTGTGGATCGGGCGCCGTCGAAGACAAAGTCGGTACTCAGGTAGCAGAGCGTCATGTGGTGCGCGCCACAGAGCGCGGCCACGTTCCATGTGCCCAGCGCGTTGACCCGGAAAGCGTGGTCCGGGTTCCGCTCGCAACCATCCACATCCGTGTACGCCGCGGCATGGATCACCACATCGGGTTGATGGCGCAACAGGGTGTGCCGCACGTTCTGAACGTCGGTGACGTCCAGCAATTCCCACAGGGCCCGGTTGTGCGCAGGAGGCGCCCCTGTGTCCGTGCGAATCACCTCGTGGCCCGCCTCTTCCAGGATCGGACAGAGGTCCTGACCCAGCATCCCGTTGGCCCCGGTCACCAGAATGCGCAGCTTCATGGCCTCTCCCCCCAGAACTGTATCGCTGGACTGTCAAACGCGAACAGCAGCAGGATCAAGCAGAACCAGAGCAGGATCGCCACCTGCAGAGCACGATCCTGCAACAGCACTTCATCGGGCGCGCCCCCCATCCCTTTCTGATGTACCAGATACAGGTAGCGACAGACGCTGTAGATCACAATGGGAATGGTCACCCACAGGTGCGGGTGCCGGATTGCCGATGCCGACTCAACGCAGTAGACCGAGTAGCACACAATGGTGACGCCGGAGACGATGTTAAGGATCTGATCCAGGAAAGGCAGGCTGTATGCGCGCAGGATCCTGCGGTGTTGATCCGCCTCCGTGCCGAGCAGCACCAGTTCCTGTCGGCGTTTGCCGAAACCGAGCAACAGGGCCAGCAACAACGAGCAGAGCAGCAACCAGCGCGAGATGTAAATATCGTCCACGGCACCACCGGCCACGGTGCGCAGGACGAACCCGCCCGCAATCGCGAAAACATCCAGAAGCACCTGATGCTTCAGGTAGAAATTGTAGCTCAATTGCAGCAGTATATAGGCCAGCAGCACCAGACCGAACTTCGGATGCAGAAGGAATCCAGCAGCAAGACTGCCTGCGGCAAGGAGCAACGCCGACGTCCACGCAACAGAGACAGGCAGGTCACCAGAAGCGATTGGCCGGTGGCGTTTCTCTGGATGCTGCCGGTCCTGCTCCGCATCCAGGATGTCGTTCAACAGGTAGATGCTGCCCGAGGCCCCTGCGAATAGAAGGAAGGCCAGAGTGGCTCTACCAAACAGGACAGGATCAAATAGCTTGCCAGAGAAGACCAGAGCGGCGTAGACGAACAGGTTCTTGGTTGCCTGTCGGGGGCGCAGGGCCTGCATCAGCGCGACCGGCAGGGAGCGCCGTGAGGTGTGCACTCCGGGAAATGCGGAGGCTGGCGTCGGATCCTCCTGAGGACGAACGCTCACAGATCCTCTCCCAGATAGGGCCCGTAGAAGCGTTGCAGGAATGCCTGATAGTCCGGCCGGGCCACAATCTCTCGCCACCATGTCTGATGCTCCACATACCACCGTACTGTTTGTTCCAGTGCAGTATCGAACGGGTGCGTTGGACGCCAGCCAAGTGAGCGAAGCCGGGAGGCGTCCACGCTGTAGCGGCGGTCGTGCGCGGCCCCACGCGGGTCGGGGATCGGTCGAATCAGCGTCTCCGGGCGGTCGAGCAGTTGTAGCAGACGGTGCGTCACTTCCAGGTTCGTGCGCTCGCAGTCTGCGCCAATGTTGTAGACTTCACCGGGAGTGCCATGGTGCAGGACAAAGTCGATGCCCGAGCAGTGATCCATGACAAAAATCCAGTCACGTACCTGTTCTCCGGTGCCATACAGGGGAACCTTCTTGCGGTCAATCAGGCGTGTGATGAAGAAGGGCAGCAGTTTCTCCGGGTACTGATAGGGGCCGAAGTTGTTGCCGCATCGCGTGACAAGCACCGGAGTGCCATAGGCAACGCGGTGCGCCCTTGCCTGCAATTCTCCCCCGGCCTTGCTGGCTGCGTAGGGCGTATTGGGCGCCAGCGGGCTCTGCTCGGTGAAGCGCCCGGTGTCGGCCGTGCCGTACACTTCATCTGTGGACACGTGCAGGATACGCTCGATACCATGCCGCTTTGCGGCGTCCAGCAGAATGAACACGCCATACACATCCGTCTGGATAAAGCTGCCCGGCTCCAGCAGACTGCGGTCGTTGTGGCTTTCAGCGGCGCAATTCACAATATAATCAACGCGCTCGGAACGCAGCAGGCCGTTGACGACGGTCTCATCCTGAATACGCCCGGGGTAGAAGCGGAAGCGATCGGTCCGATCGACACTTTGCTGGATGTCGGCCAGTGTGGAGAGATTGCCCGCATACGTGAGGGCGTCCAGAACAATCACGCGGTAGTCCGGATGGTGTTGCAAAACGTAGCGGCAGTAGTTGCTCCCGATGAACCCTGCGCCACCGGTAACCAGGATCGTTTTACTCATAGCTGGAATTCGGAGTCGGTCTCCTCGTACCGGATCTCATCAACGGGCTCTCTGCGGCCCCAGCCGGCGTAGAGCTGATCCGGGAAGTTCAGAATGAACGCATCCGTATCTCCAATGTTGCGATACGCATGCACCACACCCGGGGGCACCAGCAGAAAAATCGGGTTGGCCTCTCCCGCTTCCAGAGTGCAACGAACACGTGGGCGCCCCGGGCGGTTCTCCCAGAGGTAGATACGAAAGCGCCCGTGCAGAAATACGAACCCGTCTGTCTGCGTGCGGTGCTCATGCGGCCCTCGCGTGATGCCGGGATGTGTCAGAGAGATGTAGCCCATGCGAGGGCGAAATCCCCCGGGCAGTTCGTCTTCACGGAACAGCTCGGTCAACCATCCGCGCGCATCGGTGTAACGCATCAGAGGAAAGACCCGGACGCCCGGCAGCGCTGCTTCGATCTCCTGAGGGGTCATGGGCTCGCTTTCTGCAGGATGATGGTGACTACAGCACGCTGACTTCGGAGTTGTCGCCAAGCATCAGGCGATAGGCGCGCGGCCGGCGTTCCTCCCGGCGGACAAGAACGTTTTTGCCGATCAGACTGTCCTCAAGGCGACTTCCGATGTTGAGCGCGCTGCTGTTTTCCAGAATAATGCTGTGCTCCACCTCGCTGTTGATGATCCGCACGCCGTGGTGCAGGCTGGTGAAGGGACCGATATAGGCGTCTTCAATCACACAGTTTTCACCGATCACCACAGGGCCGCGGATCTCGCTCCGGCGTACCCGGGTGCCCTTGCCAATCACCACACGCCCCAGCAAGCGTGATCCAGAGTCCACATCGCCCTCAATGCAGGTCTCGATGCTCTCCAGAATGAGCCGGTTGGCCTCCAGAAGGTCATCGAGCTTGCCGGTATCTTTCCACCAGCCGGTGATGATGTGAGAGCGGACGTCGTAGCCCTTCTGGATCAGGTACTGTATCGCATCGGTGATCTCATATTCATTACGCCAGGAGGGGCGGATGGCGTCCACCGCCTCGAAGATGTGCGCGTCGAACATATAGACGCCCACAAGGGCCAGATCACTGCGCGGGGGGTCCGGGGCAGCGGGATTCTGTCCGGGCTTCTCCACCAGAGCGACCACGCGATCCCCCTCGAGTTCTGCAACGCCGAAGTCCTGCGGGTTCTTCACGTGCGCCAGCAGGATCTGCGCGTTCGGGCGTTCGCGCTCGAACGCGCGCACCAGCGGCGTGATGCCATCGCGCACCAGGTTATCGCCCAGATACATCACAAACGGCGTGTTGCCCAGAAAGGGTTGTGCGGTTTTGACCGCATGGGCCAGACCGAGAGGGGCTTCCTGCGGAATGTAGGTCAGTTGCACGCCCCAGCGGTCACCGGTACCGCAGGCGCGCTCAATCTCCTCGCGCGTGTCACCAACAATAATGCCAATGTCGGTAATGCCGGCGTCGCGCACGCACTCGATGGCGTAAAACAGGATCGGCTTGTTCGCAACAGGGACCAGTTGCTTCGCGCTGGTGTACGTGAGGGGGCGCAGGCGTGTTCCGCGCCCCCCGCTCAGGATCAGTCCTTTCACGATGGAAGGCCTTCCACTTCAGAAACGCCGATTGCATTCCCAGTTCCACGCAGTGCGCACGATTTCCTCTAAGTCCTGAAACCGGGGCTTCCAGTCGAGTTGCGTCCGAGCCTTGCTGGCGCTGGCGACGAGGCGGGGAGGGTCGCCGGCGCGGCGGGGGCTCTCCACAGCCCGGATGGGGCGGCCGGTGACTCGCTCACACATAGCAATCACTTCACGGACAGAGTAGCCCTGCTCCGTACCGAGATTATAGACGTCGCTGGGGGCCCCGGCGCGCAGGCGATCCAGCGCCTGTGCATGCGCCTGCGCCAGATCCAGGATGTGAATGTAATCACGGATGCAGGTGCCGTCCGGAGTGTCATAGTCAGTGCCGAAAATGCTGACGCTCTCACGCACGCCTTTTGCTACCTGCAACACCAGTGGGATGAGATGCGTCTCGGGGTCATGGCTCTCGCCGATGCGGCCCTGCGGGTCAGCCCCTGCGGCGTTGAAGTAACGCAGGGCGACATAGCGCAGTCCGTAGGCCTGATCGTATGCGCGCAGAATCCGCTCCACGAACAACTTGCTCTCGCCATAGGGGTTAATCGGGTCCTGCGGATGGCGCTCATCGATGGGCACGTACTGCGGGTTGCCATAGGTAGCGCAGGTCGAGGAGAAGACGAAGTACGGCACATGATGCGCGCGCATTGCCTCCAGCACAGTGAGTGCGGCTACCGTGTTGTTCTGGTAGTACCGGGCGGGTTGCTGCACAGACTCGCCCACGTAGGCGTAGGCGGCAAAGTGGACAACCGCGTCGATCCTGTGCGTGGAAAAGATCCGGTCCAGCAACGCGCGGTCACCCATATCGCCCTCATAGAACGGCACGTCCGGCGGGACCGCTTCACGGTGCCCGTAAACCAGATTGTCCAGCACAACCAGTGCTTCGCCCTGTTCCCGTGCGTATTGCACGTAGTGGCTGCCGATGTAGCCGGCACCTCCTGTCACCAGTATCATCCGTGCGGGCTCCTCTCAATCGGTGAAGCGGTACTTGATGATGGTCCAGATCGCCTGTACGCCATCGCGCCACCCGATCTTCTTACCCTCCGAGTAGTCGCGCCCGCTGTAGGAGATGGGCACCTCATAGATGCGGTACCGTCTCTTGGCTACCTTGGCGGTGATTTCGGGCTCGAAATCGAAGCGGTTGCTCTTGAGCTGGATGTTTTTCAACACCTCCGCTTTGAACACCTTGTAGCAGACTTCCATGTCCGTCAGGTTCAGGTTAGTCAGCATGTTGGACAGCAGGGTCAGGAAGCCGTTGCCCACGCGGTGCCAGAAGAAATGCACCCGGTGCGGGCCTCCTCCCAGGAAACGGCTGCCGAAGACGACATCGGCGCGCCCGTCCAGCAGAGGCTCCAGCAGAGCGAAGTACTCGCGCGGGTCATACTCCAGGTCGGCATCCTGAATGATCATGTAGTCGCCGGTGGCGTGCTGGATCGCCGTGCGGATGGCTGCCCCCTTTCCCTGATTGTGGGTATGGTAGACGACCTTGACATCCGGGAACTGCCCCTCTACCTTCTCGCGCAACAGGTCCCGGGTACCATCCGTGGAGCCATCATCCACAATAATGATCTCTTTCTTGATCTCGACTTCCCGAACCCGCGCCAGTATCTCCAGCAACGTGTGGACTTCGTTGTACACCGGGATCAGCACGGAGAGCACATAGTCCTGGCGTGGAGCGCGCAGCCGCGTCAGGCGCTGGCTTTCGGGCACGGGAGCGACGTGCTCCGGCTCCGGGGCTTCGGTGGTTCTGGTGATCAGTTCCGTGTCTGTTCGGGTTTCCAAGGTTCGTACACTCCTTACAGGTTCCGGCGCGTCTGCGGCTCCCGCAGGCGCGCCGGGAGCAATTGCGCCAGACCGATTGCGGTTAGCGCGATCAACGTGGGATAGACAGGCATCGAGTAACGGGCAAACGCGAGAATAGCAGCGTAAATAACGTTGAAATACAATACCACAGAGTAGACCGGAGCCGTGTCGATCCCGGCACGTCGGGCGCGCACACAACCGAAGATCGCCAGCGACAGGTAGATCAGCGCAATTGCCCCAACAATCAGCGACTTCTTGCGCGTTTCCACAACGTACCAGAACGAGAAGAACTGCATGGCGAACTTGCGCACGAAACCCGCAGGTTCTTCGCGCAGCAGACGCTTCACCTCGGCGGCCTCGGCCCGGTCTTTACGCACTTCGTTATCGATCCGGGGCTCCAGAGGCAACGGCTCCCCGTTCGGGCCCCTGCGCTCCTGACTGAACATGGACAGTCCGTAACGGCGCAGGATCGCATCCTCCACGAGGTTCGCTTCCACGTCCCAGATCATGTCCGACTCGTGCCCGCCGAAGTCTTTCTGCAGGAAGACGTATTTGGGTTGCGCCATCACGTAACCACGCAGGAACTCGCCTGGACCGTTGGTGCTGATGCTTTTGAACTGTCCTCCGCTGACAATGTAATTGCGGATGCACCAGGGCGCGAGACAGAGCGCATAGACGGCCAGGGCCACACCGGCTGCGGCCAGGGGGTGCGGGCGCGTGCGGTCCTGCGAGGTGGTGTCGGCACTGGCCGCTGTTTTCCGGGTGCGCCACCAGCGCACAGCCAGTAGAGCCGCAAACACAAACGGGTAGAGCAGGGCAACCGCTTTCAGCAGCGAGGCCCCCGCACAGGCCATTCCGAACCACACAGCATTCTTGAACGTGGTTTCACGCGCAAAGTTCAGGCCGGTCAGAGCCATCAGGGCGATGAAGAGCCCCATCATCGTTTCGACTTCGGTCATGCCGACGTAGCGCAGGGTCTGCGGGGTGATAGCACACAGGATCCCTGCAATCAGTCCAGCACGAGGGCCGAACAGCTTCCGCGCGATGGTCCAGCAGACAACACAGCTGAGACCGAAAATCAGGCACTGCCCGGCGATGACCGGGCGGTACACCTCGGCAGGGGGGCCCTGCGTGCCGAAGGGCAGCATGAGCAGAGCAGCAAACGCGGGGTAGAGCGGGGCGCGGCGCATGGTCGGGCCATAACCGAGGCTGAACCCTTCGCCGTTTGCGATGCGACGGGCCAGACTTCCAAAGCCATTCACGTCGATGACAGCATCAATGGCACCCTGCCGGGGATAAATGACGAAGGCGAACAGGGCCGCGGTCAACGTACCGAACAGGAAGAGCATCCACCCGGTGCGTGCGACCGATGGGGCATCTGCATGAGACAGAGTGCCTGCCGTGGTTGCAGTCTGCGACTTCATAGGAGCACATCCTTGTTTTGCCTGTGCGTCCCGTACGTGCCTGCCCGGGCAGCGGGACGCTCGCCTCCAGCACGCATTCCTTCCGGCATGGGAAGCCGGGCATGTAGCGATTATCGGTCAGTTTCCAGTAAAACTTCGCAACACGGCTCACAGAAAGCCCTGTATGCGGGTCAGAACCAGTGAAGAACAGGGACGGCTCAGATCTCATTGCGGAGCGAGCCGTCCCGTAGTATACAGCACTCTGTCAGGTCGTGTGGGGCACCCGGGATCAGTGAGCGCCGGAGCCCTTCAGAACCGCCGGGATCGTCTGGAAGAGGATTTTGATATCGTTCTTCAACGACATCGTGTCGATGTAGAGCAGGTCCAGCTGAACCCACCGTTCGAAAGAAATGTTGCTCCTGCCGCTCACCTGCCAGAGGCAAGTCAGGCCGGGCTTCACGGCGAGCCGGCCGCGCTCAAACTCCGTGTACTTCTCTACCTCGGATGGAATGGGCGGACGCGGTCCAACAATCGACATGTCGCCCTTGATTACGTTGAAAAGTTGCGGCAGCTCATCGATGCTGTACTTGCGCAGGATCGCGCCGACCGGGGTGACCCGTGGGTCCTTTTTCATTTTGAATACCGGACCCGAGGCCTCATTCAGGTGCATCAGTTGCGCTTTCTTCTCTTCGGCATCCACGCACATGGAGCGGAACTTGTAGCACCAGAAGTAACGCCCCCCTTCGCCTACGCGCACCTGCTTGAAGAGAATAGGCCCGCGCGAAGTCAGCTTGACCAGCAAGGCCGCTACGACCATGATTGGAGATGCTAGGATCAGAACAAGGATGGCAACGGTCAGATCGAAAATGCGCTTGGCAGTGGCGTATGGAACCTGCTTGCGCGGGAAGAGCGGGTCATGAAAATCGGGGCGAAAGCGCTCACGATCCTCTGCGGGCGACACAGGGTTCAGAGAAACAACAGGGCTTTGCGAGTTGCCAGCGAATTCTGACGCGGAACGATGGCCATTGCGTACGTGCGACTGCCCGGCAGTTGCTGGAGAGTGGCCATTGGCTGCTACGCTGTTGCGTTCTCTGGCATCCACGAGCAACGACGTCTCGCGTTCTCGAAGAATATCCATCGCATCCAACTCCTCGCTGTCCTATCTCATAGCCCGTTCACCGGCGATCTTCTGGCGCCAGTGCTACCGTCGAGCCGCTTCGCATTGCGCGGGAGGACCTCGCCATTGAGGTAAAGGCGGCACGCGTCGAACGGGCACTATTATCGGCTTAAAATGCCCCGACTTCCACTCTCAAAAGTCCGGCAGCGCAGACACAGCAACAAAAGATACAGAAGCCTTCCATGGTGTCGGGGCATCTGATGACACAGCGTTCCCTGTGCCACTGTTCGTTCTGCACAATTCGTGCCACAGGGACAGAATTTTTTTCGAAAAAATCCGCAAAACCGTGGAAACGCCCCGGTCCGCTGTCCCGGGGAGATATCTGCAGAGAGAACGGGCGAGCAGGGAAGACAGGGGCCGTGGCTCGAAGCGGGAGTGAAGTGTAGGCCCCGTGCGGGTTCCAGTTACAGGGGGGCGAGGGTGTGTCCGGCGATGACCAGTGTGTAGCGTCCGGGGCGCACACGAGGGGCACACTGCGCCAGAGCTTCCCGGAGCGTGCCACGGAAAATCCACTGGCGCGGAGTCGTCAGCTCGCATGTGAGGACGATCTGGCGTTCCTCCGGGAGCACACGAGCCAGATCCTGCAGAGTAGCGCGCAGGCCCGCAGCCGACTCGTAGAGCAGGATCGTGCGGGTTTCGTTCGCGAGTCGACGGAAGAACGCAGAACGATCCGCCCGGGCGCGTGGGGGAAACCCGTCGAAAGCGAACCGTCCGGTGGGCAGGCCAGAAACAACAAGGGCCGCAGTTGCTGCGACGGGGCCGGGCACTACTTCGACCGGAATGTCCCGTGCGATGGCTGCACGCGCCAGTTCATGCCCCGGATCCGCAATGGCAGGCGTTCCGGCATCGCAGATCAGAGCAACATCCTCTCCCTGCTCCAGTCGCGACAGAATGGGGGCCATGGTGTCCCGATCCGACCGCTTACGATAGGAGATGCAGGGAGAGTGAACACCATGGTGCGTGAGCAGGGGCGCGACGACGTGCACGTTTTCCGCTGCAATGGTGGCAACGGATCGCAGGATGTGCAGGGCGCGCAGGGAGATGTCGTCCGGGTTCCCGATGGGCAGGGAGATCAGATAGAGCGTGCCCGGCATGATCCGGCAACCGTGCGCAATCGCCTGCTCCGTGCAACCATCAGGGCGTCGAACCGGACTGCGCGCCCGGCTTCCGATCACTGGCCGTACTGGTTTTCGCAGCCGGTGTGCGAACTGTTTGATCTACGCTTGCCGTACCGCCCGGTGCCACTGTCACACCGCCCGGAGGCGTCAATGCTGTGGCCTTCTGCTGTTGCTCCAGCTCCCGGCGCTTCTTCTCTTCGGCGGCCCGATACTCGGCGATCTTCTTTTCGGTTTCCGCTACCAGCTTCTGCTGTTTGGCGGCCTCTTCAGGCTTATTGATGCTGTTGAACGCAGCAACAAGCCGGCGATGGGCCTGGTTGGCCTGCTGTGCGGTGCTGACATCGTACGGGGGCGAGGCCGCCAGCAAGCGCGCGATCAGCGCGTAGTGCTTCTCGGCACGATCGTTCTGCTTCTTCTGACGGTACATGTCGGCCAGCTCGAAGCGCATCTCTTGATTTTCCGTGCTTTCCAGAGCCGTCTCATAGAGCGTAATCAGGCGCTCGTTGATCTTCTCGCGCTCTTGTGGGGAAGTCTTCGGGTCAAAGCGCTTGCGCTTGAGGGTTTCCGCGACCATCAGAGCCAGCGTGGCGTCCTTCGGGTTTTTCTTCAACGCCTCCTCCAGCAGCGCATCTGCTTCCGCCTGCTGCTTCTCCACGTCCTCCTTCGTCGGCGCATCCTCAACGCCCTGGCCGAACTGCGCCATCATCTGTTCCTGCTGCATCTGCTGGGCACGGAAGAAGGCATGGAAGGCCTTTTTCTCGAGGTCGAGGATCTCAATCCTTGCCTGCTTCTTGCCCTCTCTGAGCAGGTTGGCGAGCCGCTCCTGCGCACGTTCCTCCTTCAACTGCTCGATAACCTTTTTAGCATCGAAGTCCTTGGGCAGGTTGTTGCGCCGTGAAACCACTTTCGCAAAGGCGTAACCTGGCTGAAAGCCTTTCACCCGGACAACGGAAGTGAACTGGCCCGTGGGCGTGTTCCGCACGGCCTCCGCGAACTCTTTCCCCTGCAGTGAGAAAGCGAACCGGGTGAACTCCGGCTGCCAGCCCAGATCACCGCCCTTCTCTGCCGAGAAGTCTGCAGAATGTTTCTTCGCCAGTGCGGCGATGTCAGCTCCTCCTCTGGCCTGGGCCAGCAGGGCCTCTGCCTGCTTTTTCGCCTCCGCGTCCGGCAGGGGCTTTGGCCCGCGCGGGGGCGTTGCCATCGAAGAGTTCGGGTTGATCACAGGAACCAGCACGTAGGCCAGTTTCACCTCCGCGCTCTGCTTACGTGCATCCTCCTCCGTAACTTTCTCTTCGGCCTTGAACGCGTTCAGCAGAGCCTGCCCGACCATCTGTTCCGCGACCATTTCGCGGAACTCACGGGGCGAGGCGCCGAAGGCCTGCATCAGGTAGCGCTCCCAGTCAGCATCCGTGCCCTTCTTGCCCAGTGTGCGTTCCCGGAGCTCCGTGATCTGCCGATCGACCTCCGCATCACCGGGGCGTACCCGGCGCTTACGGGCCTCCTGCTTGAGAATAGTGAAACTGATCAACTGATCCAGCGCACCACCCTGCATCTGCGCGAAAGACACACCGGGTTGGGTCTGCATGCGCTGGGTCAGTTGCAGGAACTGCTTGCGCGTGATGGGCTCGCCATTCACGCGTGCGATTGGGGCGTTCTGCGCCGCCTCCGCCGCGCCCCGCTCATCCAGCGCACCCCCGTACTGGTTCAGTCCGAACTGTACCACCAGGGGCAATCCGAAAATGATTGCCAGGCCCCACCCCAGCTTGGAGCCATGTTTGGAGAAAGCATTGCGCCACGTAGTGATGGATAACAGATCAGCCATTGCGCGTTCTACCCTTATGCTCTATGCCAGAAACCGCTGCAAAGCAGCCAGACAGAGGCGCGAACCATCCTCCGCAGTGCCTCTGCCATTCTCGCCGCTGCCGGCCTCAGGAATGTAATGAGTCTCCAGTGAGACGTACCCGGTGTAGCCATCCTGCTTCAACGCAGCAAACTGCCCGGCGTAGTCGATGTCCCCCTCGCCGATCACGCACCATTCCGGTTGCCGGCCGTGGTGAGGCGTATCTACCATGCGGGCGTCCTTGACATGCATATGCGCCAGATAGGGCCGCACGGCCAGATAGCCGTCCGGGTACGGGGTCTCGCCGGCGCAGAAAGCGTTGCCAGGATCCCATACGAGACGCAGATGCGGCGAGTTCACCGCAGCAGCCACGCGAGCTGCCTCCTGCCCCGTGCCAATGTAACAGGCATGCTCGTTCTCCAGCAGCAACGTCACGCCAGCCCGGGCAGCCAGTGCCACCGGTTCCTGCAGCGCCTCCACAATCCGCGCCTCGATCTGCGGCGTGAGCCGATCGCGCTTCCAGAATGAGAAGATGCGCAGGTAGGGCACCGCCAGTCGGTGCGCGATCGCGATACACCGTTGCAACATCTCCATCTGCTGTTCCAGACCACGGGGCTGGGCCAGATGCATGCGCCCGACGGCCTCTCCCGGGTTCGGCTCCGCCGGGTCCAGATCGCACTTGAAAAAAGGGGTGGCCAGACAGACCGGACGGATGCCACGCTCCCGCATCGCTGCATCAGCCCGGGCAACCTGCGCATCGCTCAGGTCCGCGATGTTGGTTCCCCAGAGCCCGCGCAGTTCCGCGCCGGTTGCGCCGTACTCCCGCAGCACGTCCAGCGCATGCTCAAAGTCCTGTGAAATCTCGTCGGTAATGGCTGCCAGTTGCATGAATGCACCCCTCTCTACTCCTCCGGCGACGGATGCAGAAACCGTTCCAGTGTACTTCGTTTCGGCACGCCCTGTCAAACCCGGCAGGGATCCGCGCGCCCACCACGCCGTCAGCCGCTACTCGAACGCAAAACTTAACAGAACCTTAAAATACCGGTGACTCATCCAGACGCCCTCTGCAAGTATACTGAATGTGGCAGTAGCGCAGTACACGGCAGTGATGCAGCAGGTTCGAAATCCCTTCGCTTGTTCAAGGAGAAGACCATGCGAAAGAAAGACCTTTTGCCGTTGTGTGCGCTGGCGACTTCACTGTCCAGCGTCGCATCCGCGCAAACCACGCTTTCCACCATCAACGACCCCGCGCAGGGCGCCATCGAAGTCCTCACTGGCACGATCCAGCCGGCAGGCCCGCGCCCGGCTCCTCTCGGGCTCCGGTTCTTCAACTTCCAGGGTGATGATGGCGGTGCCAATGCTTCCTACGGGATCGCCCGCTTCAACCTGACCCGCGTACGCAATCAGTTCAACAGCATTTTCGGCAACGGCCGTTGGCGGGTGTCCGGCCTCACGCTCGAACTCACGCAGGACAACGCTGCGTTCACTGCGGACGGTCGGTTCTTCATCGACTTCACCCCGGACGACACCAATGACATCAACACGGTCGGCGTCAGCCCCTTCCGTTATCAGACCCCCGCTCCAGAAGGACAGATCCGCATCACGCAACACGACTTTGTCGGGCTGACAACCGGCACCGTCGACACGATCAACCTGTTCACCGGCACACCGGGCGCTCAGGCGGCCGCCATCGACATCCAGAACGACAACACGCTTACCCTGGTGTTCAACCCGGACAATGTGCTCTCCCCCTTCGTCGCGGCCACCTATCGCGGGCAGCTCCCCGCCATTAGCTTCCTGTCACCCCAGCTGGTGGTGACTGCCGAGCGCAACGACGGCACGCAACCTACCGTGCAGTCGACCCTCGCGGACCGCACCGACGGGAGCAATGAAGTGCTCTCGGCACAGATCCGCAGCACGGGACCGCTCACCGGTTCCGGTGGCGACAACTTCTTCAATATTCTGGGCGATAATCAGACGGCCGCAACCCGGTGCTACGGCATCCTGCGCTTTAATCTGACGCGCATCCGCAATCAGTTCAATGCCACCTACGGCGCAGGCAACTGGCGCGTGCGCAACGTCGATCTGCGTATGACCCAGAGTAACTTCGCGCAGACTGCCAACGGCACGGTGATCTTCAGTCACACCACCGATGACACCACCAACATCAAGACGTCGGCCAGCCCGTTCCGCTACCCATCGCCACAACCGGCCGGGCAGACCGTCATCCGCACGTTCAACTTCGTGCGCAACGATGACACCACGGATGTGATCAATCTGTTCGGGCCCTCACTCACCGGGGGCGGCGCGGACGTCGTCGCTAACGACATCCGCACCGACAACACGCTCACCCTGGTGATCAACCCGGATAACGCGAACACACCCGGCGTTGGAGCGACCTACCGCGGGCAGAACCCCATGATTATCACCCAGTTCCGTTACGGGCCGAAACTCAACATCACTGCCGTGCCGGCTTCCGCGGTGCAGGGCACCCTCCGATGGGAGAATACGGGCAGTGACCAGACGGTAACCTTCACCTTCCAGCCGACTTCAGGTAGCCCGATCGTGGTGCCCGTGAAGGTGGGGCCCGCTGGCACGTACACGGTCGGCGGGTTGCCCTTCGGCACCTACACGGTGACCGTTCAGGCCCCGACCTACCTGCGCAGGATAGTCTCCGGCGTCAACACCACCAGCGGCACCGCAACGCTCAACGTCACCCTGCTGGGTGGGGATGCCAACGGCGACAACGCGGTAGACGTCTTCGATCTGGCGGATCTGATCTCCTCGTTCGATAAGAGCGCGGGCGATGCAGGCTTCCTCGCCGGCGCCGACTTCAATAACGACGGCGCGGTGGACGTGCTCGACCTCGACATCCTGATCCGCAACTTCGACCAGTCCGGCGACTGACGCCACAGCAGTCCCGCAACGCGCAACGTCCCCTCTTGACCTGAGAGGGGACGTTTTTGCATGGCTAATACCGCACTGGCCAGCGAGAAGGGCTCAGCGCGCCGGAGCCCGGTACAGGTAGTTAAAACGACCCCCGGGGGCTGCATCTCCATGAATGAGGAAGTCAAGGATATCGCCCTCGCGTTGCATATTGTCCGACCACTTGAACTCCAGCTGGATCGGACGCGAGAGATCGGCGAGCCCCAGATCAGCGCGTCGGATCGCCAGCTCCATCTCACTGCCCCGTATGCGATAGCGTACCTCCCCTTTCGGTCTCCAGTGCCACCCGTGCTGGCTCTCCTCCAGTATGCTCGTGCCGTCGCCCCTGCGCAGACGGTTGACGACAAAATTGTAACCCTCCCATCCGGTCGTCGGGTCTCCATCAGTATTGAGGAAGAGCAACATCCAGCGGGAACCTTCCGGCGGAGTGATCGGTTCCTTCGTGCGGACATAGAAATAGAGGTGCACGCGATCACGCGCCACCTTCATCTGCACAAAGTCGTTGCGCCCGGTAGTGTTGCGGTAGTGCTCCACGTGGTTCCATCCGGGGTGATCCCGGTGCGCCGGATCATCGGCGTCATCGCGATATTCAGGGCGCACATCCTTCCAGTCCGAGAAGTCGCCGTCGATCACGATGGTCTTCGGAGGGCTGGATGTCGGCGGCCTGCGGACACCCTTGAAGCGGCGGATGTAGCTGACCATCTGATAATAGTAGTTGTCGGCATGTCCACCCTTCATGGGCTCGATGTCACGACTGAACTCCTGATTGAACTGGTCTACAAACATCACCGGCAACCTCACCCCGGCAAACTCGGCGAAACGACCTGCGATCCACTCGTTCCACCCGGTGATGAAGAGAAACTGCGGGTCCTCCTTGAGGGCATGTTCAAACTGCTCCGCAAAGTTCAGACCGCGCAGGACAGCGCCCGGGGAGGTGTCGTTAGCGCCGTTGTGCCAGTTCCGTCCACGCGCACCCGGCTCGCTCATCGCACCGAGCCGTCCCTGCACCGCGTTCTGCGCAACACCAACCGACATCTGCTCCTTCTCACCCCGGTCGTTGCGGAAGACGTGTTGCGGGTAAACCTCCAGCCAGCTCCACATGTTGGGCGCCGTTGGTCCCTGAAAGTAGTCCGGCTGGGGCTTCCGAAAGGTGAAAAAATCACGCAGACGCGTCCCCTCGCCCAGAGTGGCGATGCGCAGACAGCGATCGCCCGATACCCGCGCACCATCAACGTAGGCCTGCCCGTTCGGAAAGAGGTCCTCGGTGTGGCTCCACCACCCCACTTTCCCCTGCGGATGCGACATCTCCAGATAGTAAGTTCCGGGAGGCAAGGGCTTCGGAAAAGAGAGCGAAAGCCACGCATTATCGGCAACATGGCGGAAACGCTTCCGTGCAATCCGCCGACCTCGCGGGCCCTCCTGCAGAAGCGTCAGGGTCACCGCCGAGTGCTGAGTGCGCCATGTCGGCGCCAGGCAGGCAACCGCGTCAAACCGTCTGTGAGTGGTGAACGATTGACCGAGCGTCCTGCCCGGGAGCAGCTCCGCCGGCGTATTGTGCTGCGAGAACCCCTCTCCCTCCTCGAGCAGAAGCGGATCCGCCAGAATCAGCGGCTTCCCTTGCCACCGAAACCAGAGATCGGGGTAGAGACCCGGCGCGTACAGGTCCCGATAGAGCTCCGCAACAACTCTTGCTGGCGACCAGAAGGGGCAGAGAAAAGCGACCTGCGGCGTCCTTCCCCCGGCTGCCCGCACCTCCGAAAACACCTTCAGCAGCGCCATGTAATAACGCCGGTAGGTGAACTGGTTCGTCACGTCAAAAATCACCACGTCCACCCCGGCGTCCGAGAGCATCTGCGCGTGTCGGCGCAACACGTAGGCGTCATCGCTCAGGTAATAGCCGAAAAGAGGCTCGCCCCAGTGATGAGGCGCGTGTAGCGGTCCCCAGAGAGGACTGTCCGGCTTCCGCATCGCCTCTGGATCCTGCTGCAGGATCTTCGTGATGTCATAGGGGCCACCCTGAACATGCTCCCCATGCCACAGAAAGTAGAAGATGCCGACGGTACGGTTCTTGCGTGGCGGACCAACCTGCTCGTAGCCGGGGAGCGTGCGGCCAAGCGCGTCCGTGGCGGTCCATGTGTCGCTGAACGTATCCCGGCCGGGGTAGCGCGTTGCAGGCTTCTGCCATGCGTGCGCAACTGCATCTCCAGAGCAGACGGCCGCTAGCAAGCACACCACCCGGAACAGCAATTGGCAGCAGTGACGAACAGGCACAGGGCACTCTCCTGAAAACATGCGTCATGAAGCACGGGCGCTCCATGCGCGGAAATTTTCTGTGCCACCGATACGTCATCCTGCCGGGCGCTTCCACTCACATCCCGGTGCATCACTCCTGCCGGGAAATCACCGCGAATGCCGTCTCACCAGTCGCCAGCATCCGCTCCAGATAGGGCACGCAGAGCCCGCAGCCGCCGCCACAACCCAGCGCCTGCGTGATCTCCGCCACAGTACGCCACCCGTTCTGCAACGCTAGCTCCTTGATCTCTGCAAAGGTGCGTGCGTAACACAGACAGGCACGCACAGGCTTCTTCGCTTCCTGACACATGACGCCTCCTGACCGGCTAGTGGTTTCCCCGGCAACTGCGCCTCCTGCGCCATGCCCACAGCGCCATGCCCATCGCCACGCTCGTAGCAGAGGCCGGCTCCGGCACCGCAGCCGGCGTCGCACGGAAGCCACGGGGTGGACCGGATACCTGGTACAGCCGCTCGTACGGCGAGCGCGGATCAGGGCGCCGACGGTCCTCCCACGGCAACACGACCACCGCATCAATCTCCGTGCTCCAGTTGCCCGCCGGCCGGATCCGGATGAAATCCGCGTAATCCAGCACCACCGGATTGCCACTCGCATCCACCGCCCAGGAGAGACTGAAAGCATCTCCACCGGCGGAGCCCGGAGTGATCCCGGAAGTAAAGGGGTCATCCGGAAGGAACGGATTTCCCGCGCCGTTGGTTGGCGTCACATCCGCATAGCCCCATGTCATGTGGATGCGATCATCGATCCCCTGAAACGGCAGGCTTGTAGGGTTCGGGCTGCCCCGGAGCAGGTAAAAAGGGTCGTCCGGGTCGTAGCCGTTGCGGTTCAGGTCCAGCCCGACCTCCACGAACCCGGGCTCCTGAAAACGCAGGTGAATGTTGCCACCCACATAAAAGGCGTTGCCAAATACGATGAAGTCAAACCCGTCCCGCCGGTAGTATTGTCGGCGGATCGGCGCGTCAAAACCCAGAACCAGATATCCGCCATTCCCGATCGAAACGATGCTCGAATTGTCCGGCACGGTCGGCGTGGCGGTAGTCGAAGGAGGCCCCAGTGCTCTGGTCGGGTCCGTGAACCCGGGCACCGCCCCGGCACTGTTGTAGGCCCATACCCGCGTGGCGAACTGCGCGGCAGTCGGTAGAGGTGCCACAACGCACAGCACCACTGCAAGCCATACCCGGCGTCGCAGGAAGAGAAGAAACAGCAGAACCGGACCGGCCGCCACCAGGATCAAACCGGAAGGTTCCGGTACTGCTGCTGGTTGCACAACAAACAGTCCACCCACACCGGTGAACTCCCCGTTGACGATCAACTGCCCGCTCCCGCCACTGAAGGGAGCGAACTCTCCACCAAAGAAGTCCAGCTCCGTGGGGAAGGGGAACACTCCGGAAAACATCCCGAACGGTACCGCCGTGCTCGTGCCCGCGCGCAGCAATGTCAGCGTGCGACCTGTGCTGGCAAACAGATCACCGTTCGGCGCAAAAACCAGGTCATAAATCCCGCTGCCGCCTCCTCCGGCCAGCGAGAACTGTCCGACCAGCAGACCATCCGGACTCAGTTGCAGTACCTGCCCCGGATTCCCGGCAAAGAACGGGTCGTTCGTGTCCCCCACAAACAGCGCACCGTCTGCAGGGCGAAACGCCAACCCCCCCAGATAGCCCGCCCCGAAGTTGGATGCGAACGGCCGTACTGTGCCACCAGCCACAGTGACCACAGCGTTCGCGCCGGGGCCATTGGCCAGACCCGCGTACAGTACGCCGTCCGGCGCAAACGCGATCTGCGCCACATTCGGCAGGCTGTTCACCGGGGCCAGCAGGGTCACTTCGCCAGAGGTCAGTGAGGCGGAGAACACCGTTCTTGCGCTCCCGTTCTCGCTGATCACCAGCGTGCTGGCATCCTGCCAGGCCAGACCCCCGAGAAACTGCCACGATGTTCCGGCAGGGGCCTGAAAAGTCGTCAGGACCCGCCGGCCTGTCCCGATACGGTCGTACACAGTAACGGTCGCACGGCCTCCGAAGTCGTCCTGCGCCAGAGCAAACTTGCCGTCCGGCGCAACCGCAAACGCGCTGCCGGACAGACCCAACCGGAAGGCCGCATAACCGGTGGGCGCTTGAAACCCTTCAACCTGTTGCGCCAGACCAGCGCAGGGTGCGGTCGCCAGCAGGAGCGCCGCACCGAACCAGTGGCTACGGATCATCCAACTCTCCTTTCCTCCAGAAAACACCGCACTGATCAGAGCCCGAACCCTGACAGAAAGGCAGGAGCTCAGGGGCAACAAAAAAACCATCCGGTTCGCGGATGGTTGGCACTCACTCCGATGCCGTTGCGCTGGCAGGCAGAGCCACGCACGGCAGCAGACGTTTCATCACCCCCCTTTCACGCGAAGGGATACGGATGGATCGCAGGCGGGCACTCGGACTCTCCACCGTACCAGACGGCGGAACACCGTAGCGGGACTGTGCCGGACTCGCACCGGACTTCCCCCGTGTTTCAGCCGCGCCAGGCAGCGCGGCCACTGCGATACACGCTATACAGTTATGCCCCCATTATAGTGACTTCCATGCCTCGTGTCAATGCCTGCGTGCCCCCGCCGTCCACTCTTGCAGGAGATTCAGCTACTGACGTGCAACGAAGCCCCTATCCAGCGCATTATGGAGGTAGCGCCCATGGCAACCCCATACAGCCCGGGTCTCGAAGGCGTGACCGCGGGCATCTCAGCGATCTCCGAGGTCGATGCAGAGCGCAACGCGCTCATCTATCGCGGCTACGACATTCATGACCTCGTGGAACACTGCACTTTCGAAGAGGTCGCATACCTGCTGCTCTACGGCGAGCTCCCCACAACCCGGGAGTACGCCGCGTTCCGGCAGACGGTTGTGGAAAACCGGAACGTGCCCGAAGCGGTCCTCGCGCTCTACCGGCAGTTCCCGCCGGACACGCACCCTATGGATGCGCTCAGGGCGGCCGTGGCCCTGCTGGCAATCCTGGACCCGGACCGCCACGATCACTCACATGAAGCCAATCGGCGCAAGGCAGTCCGTCTGTTCGCGCAGATGCCCGTGCTGGTGGTCAACGGGTATCGCATCCTGCAGGGGCAGGAGCCCATCACACCGGATCCGGAGCGAGACCACAACGCCAGCTTCTTCTACCTGCTGACCGGTCAGAGCCCCCCGGACCTGTTCCTGCGCGTGTTCAACGTCACGCAAATCCTCTATGCAGAGCACGGGTTCAACGCCTCCACCTTCGCGGCACGCGTGACCGTCTCCACGCTCTCCGACCTGCACTCCGGCGTGGTGTCCGCCATTGGCACGCTCAAGGGGCCGTTGCATGGCGGAGCCAATGAGGCGGCCATGGCGATGCTGCTGGAGATCGGGCAGGCCTCCCGGGCCGCCGAATGGGTGCACAGCGCGCTGGCACAGAAGCGCAAGATCATGGGGTTCGGCCATCGCGAATACAAACGCGGCGATGAGCGCGCCCGGATCGTCAAGCGATACGCCACAGAACTGGGCGAAGCCCTCGGGGATACACGTTGGGCCGAAATCTCACAGGTGGTGGAAGACGTAATGCTGCAAACCAGACGCCTCTACCCCAACCTCGACTTCCCGGTCGCCAGCGCATACTACCTGATGGGTATCCCGGTGCCCCTCTACACCCCCATCTTCGTCATGAGCCGGATCACTGGCTGGTGCGCCCACATCATGGAACAGCTGGAGAACAATCGGATCATCCGCCCGCACAGCGAGTACAACGGCCCCCGGGGACGCAAAGTCCTGCCCCTGGCCAGCAGAACGTGAGCGAGGCGCAGAACCCGGCTCCTTGCAAGCACAGGAGGCGGGCAGGACCTGCCCGCCTCCTGCAATAACTGGTACAGCTACGCTCTACTCGGGCCATGGATATAGTTTCCGGCAGCGACCCCAGAGAGTGCTCGTTATAGCGCGAGCCACTTCTCGTATCCTTCGAAGTGTTTCGGACCTGCTACATCCATTCATGAGGTCTTCCACGATGATCCCGCTGCTCACCAGAGTCAGGCAGCAAACGGTTAAGAGAACAAAAATGTACAGCACAATAAACGGCCCGGTATATACGTAAGCGAAGAAAATATAGCATATTGCAATCATAGGAATAATAATCAATGCAAATAACGCAATTGCAGCGAACACAAACAAACGTAATAGTCCGAGGGACAGTGCACCGAGAAAATCTCTCTGGGAGAGCAGGATAACTTCGTAGAAGTACTGGCTAACGGTACGCCAGAGAGATCGACCGGCATCGACTACGCAGGGCAGGTATGGGAACACGTAGTGGGTGCATAGCATAAACAAAGGCTTCAAAAGGAGGTAGAGCAACAGGATCCCGATGGTGACAGTCAGCAACAGCAACAGTACGTGGGAGATCACATGGGCCACGTGTTTCGGCTGAGGCAGGGTGGTAGATGCTGTTTGCATTGCAGTGCTCCTTCTCTGTGAATTCCGCAGGGGTAACGGGTGTGTTCTCTCCCTGCTGACACTGCATGTACTCGGCGCAACGCAGAGAAAGCGGAAACACATGCGGGGAATGTGCCCGCTTTTTTGTGTGAACGTTTCCAGAGTTTCCAGAGTAGTATGAGAATGCCCCCGGACGGTACCGGACCGCCGGGGGCAGAACACACAGAAGCCAGAAGTGCGGCAGCAGGATCAATCCTCTCCCTGAGCCCGGGTGAACGCCGGCTCGCCATCGAACTCCTGCAATTTCTCCACATGCATCCACCGCAGTTGTGCCGACAGCCGTTGCAATAGGGAGAGCAGCAACGCATCCTCCAGCGTGCCCTCTACCGAACGCAGCACGAACCGACACCGCCAGTGATCCACGCAGTCCGTCAGCGCACCGGTTGGCGGATAGACCCGCGTGCCCCGGTTCGAGACCATCTTCAGACGCAATGGAGTGCCCTCCACCAGCGCCTCCAGCTGCCCGCCGAGCGCCTCCGCCGTTCCACGCCACTCCACAAACACGTCCGCGCCTATCACGCGTCGGTGCGTCGGCAGAGCCGGTTGTCGCAGGCTGGACGCGTCCGGTAACCGCAACGGACGCCACTCCCGCATGTGCCAGTTGGGCGACTCCTTCCCCAGATTGCCAATCACCGCGTCGGCAAACTCGGTTGTGGAGACCGCTCGGTGCCCCGGAGCCGCAATGTCCGCCGTGTGCACGCCCTGCTCCAGCGTCAACAGCACCGCGCGCTTGATCCGGGCTGCCGCGTCGAACGCGCCAATGTGCCGGAGCATCAGCACCGCCGAGAGGATCATCGCCGTCGGGTTGGCAACATTGCGCCCCGCGATGTCCGGCGCCGACCCGTGTACCGCCTCGAACATCGCAACCTCGTTGCCGATGTTGGCGGAAGGCGCCAGCCCCAGCCCGCCGATCAGACCAGAAGTCAGATCGCTCAGGATATCCCCGTTCATGTTGGAAGTGACGATCACCTCGAACTGCTCCGGGTGGCGTACCAGCTGGTGCGCGCAGTTATCGATCAGGATATGTTTCGCCGTGATGTCCGGGTATTCCGGCGCAATCCGCTCGAACGTGCGCTGGAGCAACCCCTCGGTCAGCTTCATGATATTGGCCTTGGTTGCACAGTGCACGCTCCGGCGCCCGTCGGCGCGCGCGAACTCAAAGGCCAGCCGGACGATCTTCTCGCACCCGACCTGCGACATCAGCTTCAAACACTGCGCGACGCCCGGCGTCTGCAGGTGCTCGATGCCCGCGTACAGGTCCTCCACGTTCTCGCGGATCACCACCAGATCCACGCCACGACCGTGGAACGGCGTGACAACCCCGGGCAACTCACGCGCCGGGCGAATGTTGCCGTAGGTCTCAAACAGTTTGCGCAGCGTGACGTTCGCGCTCTTTTCGCCGTAGCCTACCGGCGTCTCCAGAGGGCCCTTGAGCACCACGCGCGTGCGGCGTATCGACTCGATCGTTTCCGGGGGCACGCCCGTAGCAAGGCCTTTCTGGAACACACGTGCGCCAGCCTCGCACTCCTCCCAGCAGACACGTGCGCCACTCGCCTCTACAACGCGCATGGCCGCGCGCACAACCTCCGGCCCGATCCCGTCACCGGCAATGACCGTGATGGGGCGTACATCCCCGGGTGTCGCCTCCACGGTCATACTCCCCTCTGCAGGTCATTCCGTCCGGTGCGCGCCTCCACGGCATCCGCCGCCTCCAGCAGGATGCTCGCCAGCGCACGCGCCTCCCGGGTCGTCATCTGTCCTGCGGCAGCAGTGCCGTTGAGCAGATCAATTTCCACGCGCACACAGTTGGTTCCCGCGCCGTTCCGATCCAGGCAGGAATAGATGCGGATGTTATCCAGCTGTTGCATCGGTGTTACCTCCTTCTTCCCGTGATGAGGGTGTTGCCACCTGACTGTCATGTGGCTGCAGAGCGTTCGGGAACACCATACGTATCAGGTCCCCGACAGTACGGTGCGACTCAACAGGGTGACGCAACGGCCGGTGCCCGTGTATCAGGTAATGGTTACGCCGTCCGTCACGCACCCGGGTAATGATGCCTGCCTCCTCCAGATCCGCGATGATGCGTTGCACAGCCCGCTCGGTGATGCCAACGCGCAGCGCCACATCGCGTACCCGTACCTCCGGGTTCTGCGCCAGACAGATCACCACATGCGCGTGATTGGAGAGAAACGTCCACTCGTGATGCTGCGTCTCCACAACGTCTGCCAGCGAGACGCCGGGATCCTCCACAGCTGCCTGCTGCCCGTTCAACGTTTCCATGCAAAAATCGAACCTGTCGGGAATTTCCTGACAAACTTTTCACGTATAGTATATCGTGAATAGCCTTTCGCGTCAACATTTTCATAGATACATACGGGCAGAAGGAGACGAAAGTGAGCATGCCGCGGCAGGACCCGCCGAAAAAATCTGCAGGCAAAGACCCGCGCCAGACGTTCGACACCCTGGTGCGTCAGCACTACACGCGCCTCTACAACTATGCCCGATGTCTGGCCAGTTGCCCCACGCTCGCAGAAGAGATCACGCAGGAGGCACTCGTCCGGGCATACCGGTTCTTCCACTACTATGATCCCGAGCGACCCTTCATGGCATGGGTGAGCCGGATCGCGCACAACGTGTTCGTCGACATGCGCCGCGCGCGGAAAGTAGAAACCATCTCGCTGGATGCTGTCGAACACCAGAACAGAACCGCTGCTGGCCGGGAACATAACCCGGAACACCTGCTGATGGACGTCGTGCTGAACGAACGGCTGGAGCAGGCGTTGCAGTCGCTCTCCCCCAGACTGCGCGTCACAGTACTGCTCTGCGATCTGTACGGATGGAGCTACGAAGAGATCTCTCAGGTGATGGGATGCTCACCGGGAACCACGCGCTCACGCATCCATCGGGCCCGGGAACGCCTGCGCGCCATGCTCACATCCCATGGATGGAGCAGCGCCCGCCTGTTGCTGAGCACAACCTAGGCTACAGAGGCACGCCACAACAATGTTGTGGACCGGAACCCCGACCCGTTCCGGTCCACAACTCTGTGCGTACGGCCGAGGCCCGGCAGGACCCCGTGCAACAACAGGAAACAATTCCGGTCTAACAGAATGGCAAACCTGTCACAGAGAAGGAGCGTAGAACAGGTTGAAAGACCGGATCGGACTCTCTTTCCGCAGAAGCAGTGTCGGCATGGCGGTGCTGGTGCTCTGCGCACTCTCTCCCTTGCAGACACGGGCACAACCCGCCCCCGCACTGCCCGAAGTGCTCTCCGCCGGAGAAGACCACGCCATCAAACGGTGGGACCGGCAGGGAAAACTGGCAACGGTCATCGGCGCGCACGACGGACCGGTAACGGGAATCGCCCTGCTGCCCGGCAACCCGGGCATGACGCTGGTTTCTGCGGGACGGGATGGTAAACTCAAAATCTGGAACGTGCCCGGTGCCCGGCCAACCCTGGCGCAGGACGCAGGCGCGCCCGTACTGGCTCTGGCCGTCTCCCCCGATGGCCGTACCATCGCCACCGCCGGAGACGATCGGCGCATCCGCCTGTGGAACGCATCCGACGGCAAGGAACTGGCCAGCTTAGACGCGCACGCCGATGCAATCCGCGCCCTGCAATTCGCTTCCAGTGAAGTGCTGGTCAGCGCCAGCGCCGATCGAACCCTCCGCGTCTGGAGAGTCACACGCGCCGGCGCCATGCCTCTGGAGTACCGGTCCAACATCGTGGCCCATGACCGGCCCGTCGCCGCGATTGCCATCGCGCCGGGAGGCAGGAGCATCGCCAGCGTCTCAGAAGATGCCTTCCTGAAAACATGGCAGATCGATGACGGCAGCCTCAAACACCGTATTCGTGCGGGTGACGGAGGCGTACTGGCTGTGGCCTTCTCCTCCGATGGCCGTACCATCGCCACCGGCGACGAAAGCGGCAGGATCCGCCTCTGGGACGCTGAAAAGGGCCGCGAAACAACGGTCTTTCCCGCAGGACACGAACGAGCGGTAACCGCACTGGCCTTCTCGCCCGACGGCCGGATACTGATCAGCGGGGGTGAAGACCGCACCCTGCGCTACTGGAATGCTACCAGCGGGCAGCTCCTCATGAAAGTCGAGGCGCACCTCGGAACCGTCCGGGCAATCGTCATACTGCCCTGATCCGGCAACTGCACGCGACAACAGAAGGACCCGAAACGGTGAACGGAACAGAGAACCGCGGGCGCACCGTGGTACAGTTTGCTTTCTACAAGTTCGACCCCGCGTGGCGTCGCCTGCCACCAGAAGAGCGCGAACGCGACAAAGCCGATTTCGCCGCCGCAGTAGAAGAAGCCGCCGCGGAAATGATGGTACGGTGCTACTCTCTCACCGGCGTGCGGGGCGACGTCGACCTGCTCCTCTGGAACGCCGCGCCACAACTGGAAACAATCCAGAAACACGGGGCACGCCTGCTCAGAACCGGCATGGGGCGATGGGCCTCCCAGCCCTACTGCTATCTCGCCATGACAAAGGCCTCCCAGTATCAGGACCCGACCGAGCAGGGAGCGCCCGAGGGACGACGCCTGTTGCTCCGACCCACAGGGCGCAAATACCTCTTCGTCTACCCCTTCGTCAAAACCCGCGCGTGGTACCTCCTCCCGTTGCAGGAACGGCAGAAAATCATGGAGGAGCACATCCTCATCGGACACAAGTTCCCCTCTGTCAAACTCAACACCACCTACTCCTTCGGCATCGACGATCAGGAATTCGTCGTGGCATTCGAGACCGACGTCATGGCCGACTTTCTGGACCTGGTGATGGCCCTGCGCGAAACAGAATCCAGCAAGTACACGCTACGGGACACCCCGATATTCACCTGCGTGCAGATGCCCCTGCGCGACGCGCTCGACGCAATCGGCTGAACTGCACCCGAACAGACGCACCATTCGAGCAGCAGTACTCAATGGCGAGGCAACCGCTATGAACGCGAATGGAACCCCCTCCCGATGCGCCAGCTGGGACCGGCGCGCCCTGCAGACAATCGCCGAACGACTCCTGCAAATCCGGGAAGAAATCTCCCGTACCGAGGCACGCCACAGAGACTGTCTCACGTCCGTGCATCCGACGCACCGCCAGAGCGCGTGCAACCTGCTCCACTACCTCGCCTTCCGCCGCTACGATCTGCGCCCCCTGCAGGAAGATCTGGCCTCGATCGGCCTCTCCTCGCTGGGGCGCAACGAGGCCAGCGTGGCCTTCAGTATCGACGCCCTCCTCCGGATCTTGAACGGGCTCATCGGAAGCCCGCTCCCCGCGAGCGCTTCAGAAATCCCACCACCAACCTGCGCACAGGGGCGGGCACTCCTCGAGCAGAACACCTGCCGCCTTCTCGGCCCTCCACCCCCTGGACGCAAGGTGCGCATCATGGTCACCATGCCTGCCGAAGCAGCAACCGACCCGGACTTCGTGCGGGAACTGATCGTCAGTGGCATGGACTGCATGCGCATCAACTGCGCTCATGATCATCCGGACGCGTGGCATCAGATGGCAACACACCTGCGCCGTGCACAACAGGAGACCGGACGCACCTGCCGCCTGCTCA
Organism: Chthonomonadaceae bacterium; assembly: GCA_025054835.1. Lineage (GTDB taxonomy): Bacteria > Armatimonadota > Chthonomonadetes > Chthonomonadales > Chthonomonadaceae > JANWZQ01. The sequence continues at coordinate 2,857 of JANWZQ010000093.1, read as the reverse complement.
TGGACCTCGCCGGACCGAAGCTGCGAACCGGACACGTGCGACAGGAAGAACCCGAGCTTGGCGTCCTTCGACTCTTCAAAGGAGACCTCCTGCGCCTCACACGCGATCCCCTGCCGGGACAGGTGGCCCGGCGAGACCCGGAAGGGCGCATCATCCACCCGGCACAGATCGCCTGCCAGCTACCCGAAGTGTTCCCCTGTGTCCGGCCGGGCGAACGCATCTGGTTCGATGACGGCAAAATCGGAGGGATCGTACGCGACGTGCGCCCGGACGCGTTGCTGATCGAGATCACCCACGCCCGGGATAGCGGAGAAAAACTGCGTGCAGAGAAGGGGATCAACCTGCCAGACAGCGCCCTGAACCTGCCTGCCCTCACCGAGCAGGACCTGCAGAACCTGCCGTTCATCGCTGCCCACGCCGACATGATCGGCTATTCATTCGTGCAGCGCGCCAGCGACGTCGATGAGCTCCGCCAACGACTCAGCGAACTCTCGGCCACGCCCCCGGCCATCGTAATCAAGGTGGAAACACAACGCGCATTCCTCGCATTGCCACAACTGCTGCTGGCAGGATTGCGTGCGGAGAGTGTGGGCATCATGATCGCCCGGGGAGACCTGGCGGTCGAACTGGGCTACGAGCGCATGGCCGAAGTGCAGGAGGAGATCCTCTGGGTGTGCGAGGCAGCACACGTGCCGGTGATCTGGGCCACACAGGTGCTGGAAGGACTGGCACAGAAAGGGCGCCCATCACGCGCCGAAATCACCGACGCTGCCATGGGCGTTCGCGCAGAGTGCGTCATGCTCAACAAAGGGCCCCACGTCATCAAAGCCGTACGCACACTGGACGACATTCTGCGCCGCATGCAGGAGCATCAGCTCAAAAAACGCAGCCTCCTGCGAGAACTGCACGCGTGGGCGCAATGGCTGGAAGGGGAAAGCGGCAACACCGGAGAACCCCCGCAGAAAGCCCCGGCGGATCACGGGTAGCGGATCAACGCGTGCACATCGTAGGGACTGAGCACCTTCCGCCCTTCCAGAAACTCCAGCTCGATCAGGAAACCAAAGCCGGCCACCCGGCCCCCCAGACGCTCCACGAGGCGGGCCGCCGCCGCTGCTGTGCCCCCCGTTGCCAGCAGATCATCAATGATGATGATATTCTGGCCCGGCTGCACCGAATCAGCATGCATCTCCACCGTGTTCGTGCCGTACTCCAGCGCGTACTCCTCGGCCACGCGATTGTACGGCAGCTTACCCAGCTTGCGCAACGGAACAAAGCCCACACCCAGCTCCAGAGCAATCGGAGCGCCGAAGATGAAGCCGCGGGCCTCAATCCCGACAACCGCATCCACCTGCTTCGGACGTGCCCATTCCGCCAGCAGCTGCACCACCTCTTTCAGAGCGGCATGATTCTGCACCACCGGAGTGATATCCTTGAACAGGATGCCCGGCTTCGGGAAGTCCGGCACATCCCGAACCAGGTCCTCGGCTAACAGTCGGCCCATATCTGGCAACCCGTCCCCTCTTTCAGATCTTCCGGATACCCGCTACGCGGTCACCGTCTCCTTCGCCTCCGTCTCCTCCTGACCTTCCGATGGCAGAGCAGGCACCGACGCCTCCGAACCGAATGGCGGTTGCAATACCCCCTTCTCCGTGATGAACCCGGTAATCAACTCTCCCGGGGTCACATCGAAGGCCGGATTGATTACATCCACACCCTCCGGAGCAATGCGAATCCCCTCAATGTGCGTCATCTCCACCGTGTCCCGCTGTTCAATCGGGATCTGCAGGCCACTGGCCAGCTTCGTGTCAATCGTCGAGAGCGGGGCAGCCACATAGAAAGGAATGTTGTGATGCTGCGCCAGCACCGCAAGTCCGTACGTCCCGATCTTGTTCGCGGTATCGCCATTGGCCGCGATCCGGTCCGCACCCACAATCACACAATCGATCTTGCCCTGCCGCATCAGACTCGCCGCCATACTATCGGCAATCACCGTCACCGGGATCTGATCCCGCGCCAGCTCCCACGCGGTCAGCTTCATCCCCTGCAAGCGGGGGCGCGTCTCGTCCGCATACACATGCACCTTCTTCCCCGCCTCCACCGCCGCGCGCACCACACCCAGCGCAGTGCCGTACCCCACGGTCGCCAGAGCGCCCGCATTGCAGTGCGTCAGCACGTTCACCGGATCAGGCAGGAGGGCCGCACCATACTGCCCCAGACGCCGGTTCGTCTCGATATCCTCATCCAGCATCAGCAGGGCTTCCACCAGCATGGCATCTTTCAGATCCACCGGATTGCCCTCGGTCTCCGCCGCCGCCGCCAGCACCCGGTCGATTGCCCAGAACAGGTTGACCGCAGTAGGGCGCGCGGCCCGGAAGGTGTCCGCAATCCCCGTCACACGACGCAGGAACGACTCCCGCCCATCCGCGATGATCCCGCGTGCGCCCAGCGCCAGACCCAGCGCCGCCGCGCACCCGATGGCCGGCGCCCCGCGCACCACCATCGTGCGGATGGCCTCGGCCACATCCCGCCAGTCCGTGTACTCCACATACTGCAGCTTCTCCGGCAGCGCCGTCTGATCAATCAGGCGGACCTTGCCCGCCTCCCACATCACCGTCTGTAGCGGCTTGTTCTGCGTCCCGATGGGCATGGCGTCTCCCTACCCCACTTTCGCATGATCCAGTGCATGATGACACGGACTGTCCAGATCCAGCGGGATCCTGCGCACCAGCTCCAGCACCACGCGTTTCACACGCTCCGCGTTCTTCAGGAAAACCGCGTAAATCTCATCCTGCTGACACGGAGGCACCTCTCCAGCGGCAACCAGCCCGCTGTCATAGTCCGTGATGAGCGAGATATT